>CAUUKK010000085.1:0-2505 GCA_963545805.1 uncultured Candidatus Saccharibacteria bacterium | reverse complement strand
AATCTATCAAGTGGATGCTGCTTAAAATGTGTCCAACTTGTTATTGCAATTTAGGGTTTTACTTTTTTGTTTCTATCTTTGATTTATCAAAATCTGAAAACGGCTTAACCTCGGTATCATTGATGTTTTTGTAGTAAATCTCGAAGTGATCTTCGTTATTCATCTTCCAGTTTTCCTTAGTAGACTCTAGCTTAGTATCTGTGCTAATTATGGCTTCACAAGGAATGAGCTTCCCAAAGGATCCTTCCTTCTTCATTACTAGCGTAATTTTTATATCGATAGACTTAACAAGACTCTTTTCTTTATATAGATTACTCTTTACAAATGAGCCCTGAAGTTTTTTGATATCATCGATATCCTTAGTTACATCACCCTTGAATTCGAGGAATACATAATCATTTTTCTCCGTCCTAACAAACTTATCTGCGTATTTTTCGTAAAGTTTTAGTACGGCTTCTTTATTTCCTATTTCTGGTACTGTATGCTCTTTTGGATCTGCGACCTTCCAGTTCCATTTACCAGATTTATAATCAGAGCTTGCTTTGTAAAGTTCCTTATCATTTGGCGCATAATATTTATCCTTGTTAAAAAGTGAATCACTGCTACCATAGGTTGTTAAAGCCTCTTCAATACGCCTTTTATCTGCTAATGCATACTCACCCGTTCCACCGAAGTAATCGAATTTAGAGTCACCATCTACGTAGAATTCACTATAGCTTAATGGATCAAGCTGTATTTTTCCTTGTCTAGCCTTTGTCTCTGACCTAAAAATTTGTTCCTTATCATTATACATATGATTTTTTCTATATATCTTTATTGTATATTCTAAGTTCTTTGCTTCGCCGATTGACTTTACATAAGACTTAACATTAGATTCTGGCTTATTTCCACAGCTCGCAAGAGCCACACATAACATAAGCACAAGTAGTGCAAGTGCTAAAAATCTTTTATTCTTCATTATTATCTCACACTCCATTCTACTTTACTTCTGCTTTATCAACTCCGTCAGGAGTCTCAACTACAATACCTGTATTCTGGTCTGAATAAGTAACCTTGCTTGTCATTTTTGCTGATGCATATTCTGAGTCGTACTCACTCGTATAGGTTATTCCCATAGGTGTAAAGTCATCCTTGGATACCTTAAATGTGATTTTTGCACTTCCACTATAGTAGAAATCATATAGACCAAATGCAGTATCTAGAGCACCAAATATCAAATAGTTGTTTGGGTCTGCAAGCTTTAAATCACTTATCTCATATGTAAATGTATAGCTATCCTTCTCCTCTGAAAGCTTAACATCCTTCTTGTGTTCTCTAAGGAATTCAATGAAATCATAATTGAAGCCAAGTGGCTGTCCGTAAAATTCATCCGAATACTGGTTTGTAGTCCAAACCTTACTTTTCTCAGGCACCTGAGGTAATTCATAGCTTAGCATCGAGTCACCATAATACTTGTATTCTATCTTCTTATGTGCCATTGTAGTTCCTGTAACTTTAACCTCGCCTGAAACACGGTTTGGTCTTAGCTCAAAACTTCCCTTGAACTTTCTCTCACGCCAGTATTCAGGCGCCTCCCCCTCCTTAGGCTCATGTTTTACACCATTATGTTTAGTAGTAATACTAATCTTACCGTTCTTTAGCTGCTCAAAACCCTGAAAACTCTTCTCTAGGATTTCATCCTTGCTGAGGTTTTTGTTGTTATTGCTACCACCGCTTTGGCATCCAACTAGCGCAACTATCGCTATCAAGCTTACTGCTAGTAGCATTGTTCTTTTAAAATAACTTCTCATGTTTTACCCCCTGAATTTTAGTTAAACTCTGAAAGCTTATTTAAAATATTATAAGATTTATTAGAATCCAATGCAAGGAATTTAAGACTTTCTTAATATCCCAAAAAATGAAACTTTTTATATTCGCACAGGCTGGCTGAACTAAATCAGCAAAATTTAGCATAGAAAAAACCCCATCTTACGATGAGGTCTTCACTTACTTAATTATTCCTGGTTTGCATCCATAATGGTGTCGAACTCTTCAACTACCTTGGCAAACAACGCGTCGTCTTCGATATCAACGAGCTCAAACTCGTCCTCTCCAACTTCCTTGTATCCATAAATATATACATCATCACTGCCATCTAGTGGAATAAGTGCGATGTAGTCCTTGCCATCGTAATCGAAAATTCCCATCTCTTCACATTCAATAACTTCACCGTCATCAAATTCTAGTGTGATGATTGCGGCTTCGTCCTGAACGGTCTGCTTCTTATCTGACATTTTTACCTCCGGTTATTAACATCCTTAGTGTCCAATTGACACCTCTGATTAACTATATCACCAAACATATTTTAAAGCAACTGCATAAGGGCATTTATTCGTCAAAATCCCCTATTTGTCTATTTAAAAAACTCAATTACATTTCTCGCTGATTCTTCACTCATACCCTCAACTTCGGTAAGCTCAGCAAGGCTTGCCTTCTTGATTGAATCAATCGAGCCAAAGTGAGCAA
>CAUUKK010000084.1:0-2509 GCA_963545805.1 uncultured Candidatus Saccharibacteria bacterium | reverse complement strand
TTATAGGATTGTTCCTTTTTTGTTGCTAATCCTTTCTGAATTGTTTAACTGAACCTAAATCTCTAAAAATGTGGAGCGGCGATATCGAGATATCCTAGTCAAGTTTATCCATAAGAATGAATGAGCCAATTCCTATTCCTAAACTAATTATTCCAATTAGGAAACAATGGTTAATTAATCCTGTCAAATAAAATATTCTCCAAACCAGTAAGCCAATAGCCCAAACACGATCACCAACAGCTTTAGTCTTAATAACCGGATTCATGATAGCGGCTATTATACCACCAAGCAACAAGAATACACCAATCGCAAAACCGCCGAGAGCTAATAGCGCAAGTATGTCACCGAGTACGTTACTATTCTTCTTTTTTTGAGAGCACGCAGCAGAAAAATTTGCGCCACAATGCGGACAAAATCCAGATGTTTTAGTTATTTCTTTTCCACACTTATAACAAAATACCATTATTTCTCTCCTAATTTAAAAATATGGGGAATAGGCCATAAAATACCAGATAGCAAGACCTATAAAAAATAAAATTGATAAGAAAGCAACTATCGAAGACCAAGTTTCCTCAGATATTTGGTCGTGGATAAATTTATTTCGAGAATACATCTCACCCTTTACTATATTTTTATGAGAAACTTCATTTTTATAGTTAACAGTAATAAGCGATTTAATAGTTGAGCCATTCATAGCCCATATATACCATTCATATCCGATACATACCGCATGCCAGCCTTTATCATTCAACGCAGATGATATCAGTGAATCTGTACTCCATTCAACTTGGCTAACATCCAAATCTGTGCCTATATCATTCAATATTTTTTTTCTTTACTTCGTCAGTAACATCAGAATCATATCTCAATGATCCAGATAAAATAATAAAAGCCTTTGTAGATTCACTATCATATTTAGTAGGCTGTCTGGGTTTTAGTGACGCAGAAGTAAGCTTAATTATGACTTTAGCAATTATAAATGTAGCGCAAGAAATCTTGGAATGCATATTTTTAAGTGTAACTCTATTGCGCGCATCTTCTTCTTTACATTTTCTTTCTCTTTCTTCTTCGTCTTCATCTCTTGACCGTACAAGCTTCGCACCACAATGTATGCAATATGCAAAAGTATTAGTATTTTTACTACCGCATTTTACGCAAAATATATCTTTATTAGCAACCATTTAACTATATGTTTCTATATAAAAACCAAGTACATTTATTATATCATAAAAGTACTACCTTATTATAGCGTAGCTATTAAACGGTACACGAGTCTTACAGGAGACCTACCTTATAGTAAATAGTATTTCCAGATAGCTTAATCTATAATTTGGGGGGCTAGAAAATTTGGAACGAACAAAATTAACCTTCTCTATTCTGTTATTGAATAAAAAATCAGCTCCGAAGGGGAACTGATTTTCTCATAATTTCACTTGGTACACCCGACAGGATTCGAACCTACGACCTTTTGCTCCGCAAGCAAACGCTCTATCCAGCTGAGCTACGGGTGCATGTGTGAATACCACATAAAGTAATATTCACCTAGAAATTAAATGAGCATCGTATTACTACGACACTCATATTATAACATATTTCCTTTTTAATTTGTACCCCTGAAATTTAGATTTTTAAATTTTCACAGTCAATCAAATTAAAGCAGAATATCACTCCATTGGCCAAACAGAACTAAATACGTAATCTCTTCACCAACTTATCTAATAGATCCAACTCCACCGGCTCCATTGGTAATTTCGCCCCAAACATATCAACAATTCCTTCACCCTTGTTTTCCGGGAAGTAAATCGTTACCGCTGGCGACAAGCGCTTTCTTGGCGTCAGAACAATCGCAAAATGCACATCATCCTGTAAAATTCCAAAAGATTTAAACTCAGAAAACGCATAAAATTTATCACCTTCCGTGAAACCCTTATCGGTTAAAGTGTAGGAAATTTTTCTGGCTGGCCTCACCGCTAGAATCAATAGCGTCAAAGCTGACACGATCACCAAAGCCAAAAAAGTCCACCACTGTAAATAAAAAGAAAGCAAACTCAAAACCAAAGTCACCGAGAATAGCCCCACATACCACCCCGCACCATTATTATGTGAAATATATTCTTCACCTTCCCACTTTACAATTTTTTCGTCCATATTAGCACCTTTTAACTATTAACATTATAACATAATAATATTTTTTTGAGACGACGACGCAGAAGATAGAGAATCTCTTTTAAGATTTTTCTTAAAAAATAGACTCTTCAGAGTCTATCACAATCCGACATGTAATGGCGGAGAGTGGGAGATTCGAACTCCCGCTGCAGGTCTCCCCACACTAGCGATTTAGCAAACCGCCCCCTTCAGCCACTTGGGTAACTCTCCGTCTACCTCTATCTTATCATAAATTCGCCACATCTCTAATAGTTTTTCCAAATATTCCTCAAATATCTCTATTAACCCCGGTTCAGTTAAACAATTCAGAAAGGATTAGCAACAAAAAAGGAACAATCCTATA
>CAUUKK010000083.1:0-2516 GCA_963545805.1 uncultured Candidatus Saccharibacteria bacterium | reverse complement strand
CTCCAATTACAGTATCCAAACATAATCTATCGCTTCGATATTGCAGCCGATCTCAAATTGACACCTGGCCAAGCAGCAAAGCATAAGAGATTGCACTCTAAGAGAGGTTATCCTGATCTGCTCATTGCTAAGCCCAAAGATGTGAAGATAATAACCAAACTAGAGGGTGGTTATAACTATGTAGAAATCAAAACACTGGGTGGACTCTATGTTGAGATTAAGAAAGACGGCACAAAATTAAAACGCGATAAAGATGCAAAAAAGATCTTGAAAGGCGACACTAAAATCCGTAAAAAGGGAGATTGGTGGGACAAACATATTGAAGAGCAAGCCGAGATGCTCGAAAGATTGCGTCAAACAGGGTATAGAGCAGAGTTTGGAGTTGGGCTTGATGAGTGTAAACAAATTATTGACAAGTATTTAAGGTAGCTATGAAAACTATCAATTCATTCAAAGTATTATCATTAGTAGACTCTTATCAGGAGTGGCCAATACCACGGATTTTTGGAGATGATCATTATTACACATTTATGCATGGTAGTCTCTTTGGACTTTTTAATCTATCAGATGAAAAAGTAGTGAACTTATTAGCTATTAACAACACTAAAATGCACAATGGCCAGTTTTTAAAATTCATTGAATTTCTTGAGAAGTTTACGAGAGAAAACGATCTTAAGTTTATGATTGGAGAATTATTCAACCGTAGATTAGATGATTGGTTTGCTCGTAGAGGATATCAGAAAGAACGGGATAGTCGAATCTATAATCCTAACTCTAATATTGCTAATGTGTTGAAATAATGCTCGAGATAGCCCCAAATCTTAGGGCTTTTTTAATGGTTAGGACATTGATATCCTAACCATAATGTAGTATATCTAAATAGAGAGCTAGCTCATAAGTCGTATATTGAGTACTAGGTTCAACGTGTAGTCATCGTCCTACACCGACATATACGCAAAGCTGAGTTCTTATACCGATAAGTTAAAACGACTTACCAAAACAACCACACAACTAACCTCTTTGGAGGTTTTTTGTTGGTGATATAAATGTCACCAACATAGCTGGTCAATAAATAACCAATTTCACCGCTTGGGAAAAATGATATTTTATTTTATAATAAACGCAGGGAAAGGTTTCTTTCTTCTTCGGCTTGGACAAGAAGCTCTCCAGTTAGGAGGGTTTTTGTATATTAATTATGTTTATATGATATAATTTACTTATGATGCACGGGAAACCGTGTTTTTTATTTGAGAAAATCTATGAAAAAGATGTCAGAAGAAAGAATCAAAACCAAGCTATCGGAAAAAATTACCGATTCACGTAGACTTAAATTTCTTGAACTATATTTAACACCTGGCACTAAATATTTCAATAATGGCTACCAATCAGCGATTAAGGCTGGTTTTACTGAGAATACCGCCGTAACTATCTTGAGTAAATACAAGTGGGTCACAGATGGCATCAAGATGATTCGCGGCAATTCGATTGACACTCAAGTTTTAGCGGAAAAATCTCGTAAAGTTCTATCTAAATCCCTTGACTCCGATGACCCTAAAATAGCACAGGATACTGCTAAATTTGTCTCTTCCCATATTGATCCAGATTTCATTCAGAAACAGGAACTTAACATCCAACTACCAAACCCAATTTATGGCGGCAAATCTAAAGAATCAGACATTAAAAAAGAGGATGAGTCGTAGATGAAGTTTAAGAATACTACTGCCACAAAGAAAGTATTCTCTCTTAAAAAGCGCATTAGGGCTGTTTGTGGTGGGACCTCTGCAAGTAAAACTATATCTATTTTAATTTGGCTCATAGATTACGCCCAAAGCCATAAGAGTAAGAATATTTGGGTAGTGTCGGAAAGTATGCCGCATCTTAAAGGTGGGGCTATTGAGGACTTTAAGAACATCATGCAAGGCCAAGGGTATTGGACTGAATCTAGATGGCATGGAACGGATTATGTTTATACATTTGAAACCGGTTCAACCATTAAATTTACCTCTGTAGATACATATGGTAAGGCACACGGCCCGAGACGCGATGTTCTGTTTCTTAATGAATGTAATAACTTAGCATACAACATTGTCGACCAGCTTATTACGCGTACTCGCGAAGTGGTTTGGATCGACTGGAATCCGACTTCAGAATTTTGGTTTTATGAGAAAATGCTCGGGAAGCGAGATGATATTGATTTTATTACTCTCACTTATAAAGATAACGAGGCGCTAGACCAAAATACAATTCAAGAAATTGAGAGCCATAAAGATAATAAGAACTGGTGGCGAGTTTATGGCGAGGGGAAAATCGGCGAAGTTGAAGGTCGTATTTATACAGGCTGGCAAATCATCAAAGACATCCCTTTTGAAGCACGTCTTGAAGGTTATGGGCTTGATTACGGATATTCTATCGATCCAACAGCCATTGTCGCGGTTTATTACTATAATGGTGGTTATATTCTCGACGAAGTGCTCTATCGAAAAGGTATGTCTAACAAACAAATTGCAGATGTCCTG
>CAUUKK010000082.1:0-2645 GCA_963545805.1 uncultured Candidatus Saccharibacteria bacterium | reverse complement strand
CGTGAACCCTATGCTGTTGCAATAAAGAAGGGAAATCAAAAATTATTAGATCAGGTTAACCGTGTAATCACGGAAATGCGAGAAGATGGTCGCATGCAAAAGATATTGATGAAACATTTTGGCACTGCGGAGGGGCAATTATAATGAATTTTTTTGAAGTAATTTTTGGTAATGGTCGATGGATTTACCTCTGGCATGGTCTTGAGGTAACCATTGTTCTCACTACTATTTCAGTTATAGTAGGCCTATTTCTTGGTTTAATTCTTGCGCTTCTCCGCACCTCAAAGACCACTCCTTTGATCTTTCTTTCTCGCCTGCAGAAAAAGAACCCTTCAAAACTATTAGGCCGGATTGCAGTCTTTAACCCATTTCAGTTTTTCGCTCAAATCTACATCGGACTAATGAGGGGAACCCCAGTGCTTGTACAGTTGCTTATTATGTACTACGTAGTGTTTGGCTCAATGCGAACTATGCCAAAATTAATCATTGCTGCTATCGCTTTTGCCATGAATAGTGCTGCCTATATTGCTGAGATTATTCGTGGCGGCATCGAAAGTGTTGATAAGGGGCAGCTTGAAGCGGCTCGCTCTCTAGGCTTTTCTCATATCAAGGCTATGTATTATATAGTCTTACCCCAGGCCCTAAAAAATTCTATGCCAGGACTTATCGGCGAAGGGGTTACTATGTTTAAAGAGACTTCGATTGTTGGCTGGATCGGTCTAAGTGATCTTATGCGGGGAGCAGATGATATACGCTCACTTACAGCTACCGCCTTTCAGTCGCTAGTCGCCGCTGCTATCCTCTATCTTGCACTTACCCTCATCTTCTCAAAGGTCATGTTTAGATTAGAAAAGAAATTAAATAATGACGAGGAAAAATAATGCCAATTATTGCAAAAAATATTCATAAAAACTTTGAGGATACTAAGGTACTTCGTGGTATTAATCTTACAATTCACGATGGCGAGGTAGTGGTTCTTGTGGGTGCTAGCGGTTCTGGTAAATCCACTTTTTTGAGATGTCTTAATCTATTAGCTACACCCACTTCCGGTCAGGTTCTTATTGATGGTGTAGATATTACAGAACCGGGCGTGGATTTAAATCAAATTCGGCGTAAGGTTGGAATGGTCTTTCAGAATTTTAATCTCTTTGATAATTTATCTGTACTTGAAAATATTAAGCTAGGTCCTAAAAAATTACTTCATCAAAAAGATCAGGATGCTGATAGAGAGGCCAGAAAACTACTTAAAATGGTTGGTTTATCTAGCAAAGCAGATGCTTATCCACGTAACTTATCCGGAGGCCAAAAACAACGTATCGCCATCGCACGTGCACTAGCCATGCATCCGGAAGCTATTCTTTTTGATGAACCGACTTCGGCGCTTGATCCCGAAATGATTGGTGAGGTTATTGATGTAATTCGTGATCTTGCTAAACAAGGATTAACAATGGTAATTGTAACTCACGAAATGAGTTTTGCTCGCGAGGTTGGTAACCGCATGATCTTTCTTGACCATGGTAAAATCATCGAGGATGGCACTCCAAAACAGGTTATGGACCATCCAAAAACCGAACGCGCCGCTCGCTTCTTCTCTTCAATCCGAAAATAGTCATCTGTTCTTTGCCAAGTTTATCCTCTTTATGTTAAAATTAAGGTATGACTCCAGTGATGAAATTTAAGAAAAAATTTTACTTTCTCGTAGCTTCCTATTTCAGATTTTTTGCTAACATCTCATTTCGTCGCTGGCGACCTCGTGTGATCGCCATCACTGGCTCCGTCGGAAAAACAACCATGTTGAACTTAGTGGAATGTATCCTGAAAGATCGTGCTCATTATTCTCATGATGCTAACTCCGCCTATGGCATTGCCTTTGATATCCTAAAATTAACTGGCGTAACTGGCTCAAAATTAAAGTGGCTTTATCTTTTTATTGCTGCACCAATCAAGTCATTATTTTATACACATAAAGAGGAATTTTATGTTGTTGAAATTGATGGGGAAAGGCCGCACGAAGCTGAATTTCTTGCCTCCTGGCTTAAGCCTGAGGTCACATTATGGATCTCTCTTGGCTTATCGCACGCAGTCCAATTCGAGCAGCAAGTAAAAGATGGGCTGTTCGAAAATCTTGATAAAGCTATTACTCACGAATTCGCTATGCTGCCAGAACATACACAGAAGCTTGTGATCATCGATAACGACGTCGAACTGATGGTTCGTGCTCTTGACAGCATTAAACAAAAAGGACTTACAAAAGCTAGAGTAATTAAATGCTCCAAAAAAGATCTCGTAAAATATCAGGTAATGCCAAATCAGACTAAGTTTGAGATTCAGTCTGCAGAAAGTGGTCAAACAAGGCGGTATCAGTTTAACCGACCTCTTTCAAAAGACCTCACTATTCAGCTAGTTATGCTTGAAAAGTTAGCTGAATACTTAAAAATCAAAATAGATTCAGATCTCTCAGATTTTCGTCTAGCACCAGGCCGTAATTCATATTTTGAAGGAAAAAATGGTGTTCAGATTATCGATAGTAGTTATAATGCTCATCTAATTTCGGTAAAATCAATTTTAGAGATGTTTAAAGCTATGAAGGTGGAGCATAAGTGGCTTGTGATTGGTGATATTGTGGATCAGGGCAGTATTGAGGG
>CAUUKK010000081.1:0-2660 GCA_963545805.1 uncultured Candidatus Saccharibacteria bacterium | reverse complement strand
ACGTTGAGTTCGGTAAGCTCGGCTTCCCAACCTCGGATATTAAGCGCGATGGTAAAACCGAATATCAGATATACCAACACGGTACCATTTATTTCGATCAGACCAGATCCTGGGTGGTTGAAAAATAGTTATTAAAATACTTAATTAAAATAAAATAACTCTTAAATGGTAATCTAAAAGGAATAAAAATAGTCATCACAAGAGTAGGAGCTTCACGGCTCCTACTTTTATAAATCTCTATTTAGCTTCTTTCTAAACTATATTAGTTTTGATGATATAGCTTTTAAATCCTACTTCTGTAATATCTTATTTAAGAATCTCTCTGGCTCCCAAGAAATATATTGATAGAGCGTATTTGGTTCAAAATAATAGAATTCCACGGTATTTTCAGCAAAAGTATCGTTATATCGCTTAATCCCAATCCCGTTATTAAAAAGTCCTACGCGAATTTCTCCGAAAGATCCGAATCCAGTAATGATTAGACCAACTACTAAGGTTTTAAAGAATACATTCTTTTGTTTTATCGTACGTAACAGATTTTTTAAAATGATACAGTTATAAATCAGAAGTGCAGGAATACTTGCCCTCATACATAAATCGTTCCAGCGTCCCATAATGAAGAATGGAAGGATAAAGAGCGTGATTGAGGAAGCCCAAAATAGGGAGTTAGTTTTTTCACGTTTATAGAGAATGAAGAACCAAATTAGCCAACTAAGCTGGAACAAAATCAGCGCAAGTTTTGTGTGTTTATGGGTTAGGATTCCGAAGTTCATCCCAGCAGAGGCCGGTTTGCTCTGTAGAATATTTCCAGCAATATAAACTAAGAGTAAACAAAGAAGTGGTAGGGCTAATAAGTTAATAATACTAAAAATTGCCTTAACTATAGCCATAATCTCTTCCTTATTCTTGTGAAGTAGGTCAATAACAAACTTAAAGAACATTACAATTCCAAGGCCTAGAAATGTAAATGTAGAATAAAGTGCAAGTGGAGTGACTAATGGTAACCACTTATCTATTCGTTCTTTCTCCTTAATAAATAGTGCAACAGCGATTAGGGTTGGCACAAACTGAGGAAAAACCCAACGTAGTAAGGTGATATTTGAAGAATATTGAATAATTGCTTCATGGCTAATCCAGTGTCCAAATCCACCTGCATCCTTTGGTGACCACTGCATATAGATTCCAGCCAACGGAATAATAAAAGTTGAAAAGGCAAAGATCACCAGAGCTGAGACTAGAAGATTAGAAGGTTTATTCTTTCCAAAAATACGGTATAGATATAGACAGGCAATAAATATTCCAATAACCGCCCATATTAACATTGCAATTTGTGCGTAGTCAAAATTTAAAATTTTACCTACAATTGCTGGGATTAGGTATCCGGCTATATAGTATGACATCACTCCTTCGCCGTTAAAATCATAACGAACTGGCCATGGTTTATCAATTAAATCACGGAGTAAAACATTATGTTTCTTCCAGTCTCCAGTCTGCTCAGTGAATCCGCCCAATCCGGATAGGCAACACCAAATACCAATAAAGATAAAAGTAAGCACAGCCATTACTAGGAATTGCTTAGTTAGAATCCTCTTCTGCTTTTCTTTATCTGGATTCTTTTGACAAAGTAAAAACAGCATCGCTAGCCCCAAGGCCCCGATTGGTAGAGCAAAGAATAGATTTACCCATGTTAATAAAAAAATAAAGATTGGTACGTAAAGATAAAGCAGCGCCGCAGTCTTCAGCCAATCCAGTCGAAAAGAAAAACTTCTTTTAACCATAAAAATTTACCTCGCATTACACTGAATCTATTATATAATAGATGGTAATATAAATATATAGTTAAAAGCGAGGAACTATGACTGCTTCAGAAAAGAAGAGTGGGGATACTTTATATATTGTAATCCCAGCATATAATGAACAGGATAATATCGAAGATGTCGTCAAAGACTGGCATCCAATTGTCGAAAAATACGGTAGTGACAAGTCAAAGCTCGTCATTATTAATGATGGAAGTAAGGATAATACTTATAAAATTCTGAAGAAACTTGAAAAAGACTACCCACGTCTTGAGGCAATCGATAAAAAGAATAGTGGTCACGGCGGTACTGTACTTTTTGGCTATAAATATGCCTTGGATCATGGTGCTGACTATATTTTTCAGACTGACTCTGACGGTCAAACCCTCCCATCAGAGTTTGATGATTTTTGGAAACTTCGTGAAAATTATGACTGTATCATTGGCCACCGTTCTGAGCGAAAAGATGGCCTCTCTCGTGTCTTTGTTACACGTACATTGCGCCGTGTTATTAAAATGTGTTTTGGAGTCTGGGTCATTGATGCCAATACGCCATACCGTCTAATGAAGGCCGAAGGACTTCGTGAAAATATTAAATATATCCCAGACAACTTTAATCTTTCAAACGTAATTCTTCAGGTTATTTACGCCAAACGCAAAACTCAAAGGGTTAAATACATGAAAATCACTTTCCGTCCACGCCAAGGTGGAGTTAACTCAATTAATTTCAAGAAGATTATTAAAATCGGGAAACAGGCCCTCAAAGACTTCAAAGAAATTAACCGTAATCTCAAATCCCTTGAAGATTAAAAACTGCCACATAATTTTCAATAAAATAAAAGCTAGTGTAGTCTAGCTTTTATTT
>CAUUKK010000080.1:0-2755 GCA_963545805.1 uncultured Candidatus Saccharibacteria bacterium | reverse complement strand
TCTTGACCCACCAAGAGCTGGCTGTGACCAAAAGCTCATTCAAAAACTCTGTGAAATCAAACCTCAAAAAATAGTCTATCTATCCTGTAATCCAGTTACGCAGATTCGCGACCTCTCTAGTCTACTTCAGTACTACAACATCCAATCCATTCAAGGCTTTAATTTCTTTCCACACACCCCCCATATCGAATCTTTGGTTTTATTAACACTTAAATAAGGAGTCTTATGCCACTCAATCAAAAACAGCAAGAAGCAGTCGAATATCTAGATGGACCTCTTCTAGTTTTAGCCGGTCCAGGCACAGGCAAGACTCAACTCCTTTCTAAAAAAGTTGAATATATCCTTGAAAATACTGATACCGACCCGAGTATGATTTTGTGCATTACCTACACAGAGGCCGGTGCTGAAAATATGAAAGAACGTTTGCGCAGTATGATTGGTCAAGCCGCTGACAGGATTGATATTATGACTTTTCATGCCTTTGGCCAAAAGATTCTCGGCCTTTATAATCAATTTGCCACGGAGCCGCAACGCAATTTCAATGAGCCCATCGAGGAGATTATTCAACTAAAAATTATCGAAGAACTACAAGCAAATCTTCCTAACTCCTATTTACTCAAGGCTGAACAGAAGCAAAAAAATTTACTCAGCCTTATTGCAAAAATCAAAGTTTCAAAGGTTTCGCCGGAAGAGCTCAGAACTATCGTTAAGCAAAACCAGCAAGATATCGAAATTCTAAACAAAGAACTTACCCCCATCTTGCAATATCTTCCAGATAAAGCCTCTGGCAAAAATGCCTATACTAAACTAGCCGAAACCGTCTACCTTCCACTACTACAAAAGCTTGGTGAACTCAAAACCGATCAGCCAATCGTAGGTCGTATTTACTCTCTTTTTGATGTTTTTTATGAAAAAATTTATTCATTCATTGAAGAACAAGCCAGCTCAGAAAAACCATCGGTAAAGAATATTAATAACTTTATTAAGAAGTATTTTTCAAAAGACAAAAATGGCATCTTTAAATTTTCCGAACTGGCTAGCAATCAACGCCTTTTGGAATTAGCTGAACTTTATGAAAAGTATCAAAGCTATCTTCAAGAACATGGATATTTTGACTTTAATGACATGATTGAAATGCCTATTAAATATCTTGAAGATGATATTGATTTTCGTCGTAAAATTGCTCAGAACTATCTATATATCATGGTTGATGAATACCAAGATACGAACCCTTCACAAACTCGACTACTTGAATTAATCGCCGACGAACAGGAGTCACCTTCCGTAATGGCTGTTGGTGACGACGATCAGTCAATCTTCGAATTTCAAGGAGCTAAAGCCAGTAGCCTTATCTATTTCAAAAATCATTTTAACGCAAAAGTAATTGTTCTCACCGAGAACTACCGCTCTACGAGTGAGATTCTTCACTTCTCACGTAAAATTGCTGATCAGCTAGACGAGAGTTTCATTAAAAATGAAGCTATGCAACGTAGTCTTCATGCAGAAAATCAAGTGACTGAAGATCTCAAGAAAGAATTAACTTCCGTACGTAACTCCGATATCCTAAAAAACAGCTCCGAAGACTTCTTGTTTGAACAAATATTTTACTCAGCGAACCAAGCAGAAGATGAAGACGTAGACCCTAAACAACCGTCACAACTGAATAAATCTATTACTCAAAAAACTTTCATTGAAAGGCGTCAATTTATTAACCAAGACGCTGAATACAACTGGGTCGCTGGGCGGGTACATCAACTTATCCAGGCTGGCACAGATCCTTCCGATATCGGTATTCTTTTTCCAAAACATAAATCTGCCACTGCCTTAAGTCCATATCTACGCAAATATCCCGAAATCGATCTCGCTTACGAACGTACCGAAAATATTTTAGAAAATGAACAAATCTATGAATTATTAACTCTCTGTAATTTTATTTATCAACTTTCTGAAGGGGAAAACCCCAGCTATATGTTACCCGAAATCCTTTCCTTCAATTTTTGTGGTATCCCTAGCGAAGACATGATTCTTGCCGTCCAGTCCATCCATCGCCATAAACGTCCAGCACTTGAAATTCTGCAGAATTATCTCGATAATCCATTTTTTGCTGATCTCGCTGCCTTCTTTGCCGAACTAGCTAAACTGTCTCTGACTCTACCACTTGAATTCTTACTTGATATAATTTCCGGAATCTCACCAATCGAAATCACCGTTAATCAACAGACCAAAGCTTTCACCTCTCCTTTTCTTACTTTCTACTCAAAAGATTTATATTCCAAAAATACTTTTGATTTTTATAATCGCTTGCGTCTGCTTCGTAATCGTCTTCTCTCTCGCACTAAAAAAGACAAGCTACGCCTTGCTGACCTCGTCCAGCTCGTTGATGATTACAAAAAGACTGAAACCAGCATTACTGAACAAACTTTTTATCGAGATTCTGACAAGGCCGTTAGTCTTATGACCGCCCATAAATCAAAAGGGCTAGAATTTAAGCATGTCTTCTTAATCAATCTTACAGCCTCCGCCTGGGATGGCTCAGGAGGACCGAATACCCTTACTCTTCCACTAAATCTTGAGGTCATCAGTGACGCTCGCAATACCCAAGACGGTAAAAAACGGCTTCTCTTTGTCGCTATCACCCGTGCTGCCAAAACCCTTACTATGACCAGCCCAAAGTATGCTGATGACGCAGAAAAAGAAAATAAACCCCTCTCCTTTCTCGATGAAAAAGTTATTCAAACCGATGACCAATCATATA
>CAUUKK010000079.1:0-2771 GCA_963545805.1 uncultured Candidatus Saccharibacteria bacterium | reverse complement strand
CAGAAAAATCAATCTCAAACCTAGATTAGTTTTACATTGTGTTATAATTGACCCATGCAATGGAATTTTAGTTTTGGTTGGATGCTCATCGGCCTTATAATTACCACTCTCAGCGGTCTTGTCGTCGCTAAATATCAAGTTATTTCCGACAATATGCTTAGTGGTGTCTCTTCTTATGATCGTGTAAAGTTTTGGGGCCTTATTGGCGTTGGATTAGGCCTTGCTGTCACCGCAAACCTACACACCTTCTTCCTTACCATCCTCGTTAGTCTTTTATTCAAAAGATAACTAATCTTTACCAACAAATAAAATACTCGTCAAATCGACGAGTATTTTATTTTATAGAACCTGCTGCCTAACCCACTCATACATAGCTACTCCAGCCGCTACCCCCACATTCAAAGATCTTGTTGATCCCAGCGATTCTATATAACGAACATCATCAGCCTTTTCTAATAATTCACTACTGATGCCATTCCCTTCACTTCCAAAAACTAAAGTAGTTTCTTGAACAAATTTTTTATCATGTATAGGCTTAGCGCGTTCAGTATTATTCTCAATTGCCACCACATCTCTGTGTCGACCCCTCTGATCATCCATAAAATCTTTCACTTCCGACCAGTATCTAATCGTCAAATACTTGTCTGTACACATTGCACCGCGCCTATTATATTTCTTCTTTCCAATAATGTGTACAGCCTGAACATTAAAATTATTCGCCGATCGAACAATTGTCCCTACATTAAAATCGTGATCCACATTCTCAATTGCAATTTCTAAGCTCACCCGTTTCTCGTCTAAATTATTTTTCACCGCCTCATTAGACAATCCCTTGAATTCGTCTCTTAAGTTTCGAGTATCAAGCGTCGGATCAAGCTCAAAATCTTCCATTTCCTATGCAAAACTCCCCATCATCACATATCCATAATATACTACAAACATTAGTAAAAAGATAATTCCCTTCTTGTACCCAATTCTTCCACCATGTCTAGCAAAGAAGAATAATACTACAGCCGATATGATTAAGGCAATAATATCGATATATGAGAACGCACCACCCCCTACTCCACCAAAAATTGCCACCGGAAGACCAGCTACAATACCGATATTAAAGATATTTGATCCGACAATATTACCGATTGCAATATCATACTCACCCTTCTTTGTGGCAATTACTGAAGTTACTAGCTCAGGTAGCGAGGTACCAAGCGCCACAATAGTGAGTGAAATAATCCTTTGACTCACACCAAATGTTGCCGCAATTTCCGAAGCTCCTTTAACCACAAAATCACTACCAAGGACGATACCAATAAGTCCAACTACAATCATTAAAAGTGCTTTTACTAGCTTAACTGGCTTTTCGTCCTTATTCTCTTCTTCATTAGTATCTTTTTTACGAGCCATCCCAATCAAATAGTAGATAAAAATACAGAAGAATAGTAGCAACACAACACCGTCTTGACGCGTAAATACATTCTCGGCTAAGCCAAAGATTTTATCTGACAGAAGCGCTGCAAATGCTAACGTAATTAAGACTAGTACCGGAATTTCCTTCTTTACAGTCGCCGTATTTACCCTGAGAGTTCCCACAAGAGACGCCACGCCTAATATCAATAAAATATTAAGCACATTACTACCTACCACGTTACCTAATAAGATATCACCTTTACCAGATAAGATTGACTGAATACTCACCGCGAGCTCTGGTGCGCTTGTACCAAAAGAAACGATAGTCAGACCAATCAGCATCTTTGGCACACGAAATTTTCTAGCTGTATCGCTAGCTCCATCCACAAAAATATCCGCCCCTTTAATTAGAAAGACAAAGCCTATAAACAGCAATGCCAGGTTGATCAAAAGACCCATTTTATTTTTATTCTCCCTTAAACTCTTACTATTTTACCACAAGAAAATTAGATTAGTCCAACCATCTCTTTTTTGAGTCTGCCTGCATGCTCTTTGCAATTCTTGGCAAATACTTCAAAATAGCTTGATTAAGTGGTAGATCATATTTTCTGAATTCATCATCCTCAAACTTCTCACTATGTACGTAGTAGCGATTACGAACCATCCTTTTTCGGCGCTCTTCACTTTTCATATAAGATGCGTCTCCAGACGTCTCAATATATTCTAGAACCGCCGTCTCCGGATATCCGAGCAATTTTCCCACGCGAAGATTCGCCTCATTCCACTTATTTCTATCTTTTTCAGCCACTACCCCGCCTTCAGTTAAATCGATCATCACCGAATAATTTTTCTTCAACTCGTCACATAAACTTTCATCAATTGAAATATAAATAAATTCATCCCCCTCATAAAAAGAATCTGTCATTCTTTTAATATTATTATGAACAGCAAACTTACTGACATCACCAATAGTTATTTTTATTCCAAGCTCCTCTAAAATATTTTTTAGAATATCGCCATCAAGTAGCATCCGACCGTCTTTCATTACATCGTTTACAAGTAATGCAGCAGGCTTAATTCCAATCAAAACTCCAAGAATACTAGCCGCCTCTGAAATAACTAGCCCTATATTTTCTTCCCCGTAAAACTCAAATAAAAAATCTTCTAACTCTAGCAGCTTTTTCTCCATCATACAGACAGTATATCATACACAGGAAATCAAAAAACCTCCCTTACGGAGGTTCTCCTTAACAACTCAGTTGTGCAATTCATCGAAAGTAACAGTAAGCTGTAAATCGTATCTTACTTACGTAAGCTATATTGTGTTCTAAGCTTAATTAACACAATTACGACCGACCTAGATA
>CAUUKK010000078.1:0-2917 GCA_963545805.1 uncultured Candidatus Saccharibacteria bacterium | reverse complement strand
AATAAATCAATAATTTCCTTAGAGGTTAAAACATCGAGGTTCCCAGTAGGCTCATCGGCAATGAGAATTTTTGGTTGACGAGCGACAGAACGCGCAATTGAGACGCGTTGTCTTTCTCCACCGGAGAGGTCGGCAGGAAAACGATTGGCTTTATCGGAGAGACCGACAAGGTCAAGTACTTTCGGTACGGTATTTTCAATTTCGTGATTCGACATGCCGGCGATTTCGAGAGCGAAGGCGACGTTTTCAAAAACGGTACGCGATGGAAGTAGTTTGTAATCCTGGAAAACTACGCCAATACGGCGACGATAATCTGGAATATGGCGACGTTTTACGTAGTCAAGATCGATGCCACCGATAATAATCTTTCCAGAATCTGGAGTAGCTTCCTTGGTAATCATCTTCAAGAGAGTAGACTTACCGGCACCGGATTTACCAACCAAAAAAACAAATTCATTGGCACTAATATGCAAGGAAATATCATCGAGAACAGCGCGGGTACCCTTACCGTAGCGCTTGGTGACATGATCGAACAATATCATACTCTTATATTACCATAAACAGTAAGAATTAAAAATGAAAAAGCTAGAGTGTTTAATTACTACCAACTAAGGATTCAAGGTAGGCGTCGATAAAATTGTCGATTTTGCCATCAAGAACGGAATCTACATCGGTTTCTTCATATTTTGTGCGGGTGTCTTTGACGAGCTTATAGGGTTGCATGACGTAGTTGCGAATTTGTTGTCCCCAGCTAGCGGATTCACCAGCGCGAAGTTGGTTGATAGATTCAGCTTGTTGATCTTGTTGCATTTTTAGGAGTTTACCGCGAAGAATCTCCATGGCTTTTTCGCGATTTTGAAGCTGCGAACGCTCGTTTTGGATTGCCACCACGGTATTGGTTGGTAAGTGAGTAATACGAATGGCGGAATTGGTGGTATTTACAGATTGCCCACCATGTCCACCAGCGTGATAAGTGTCAATGCGCAGATCTTTTTCGTCAATTTTAAGATCATCTTCACTATCAAGAATTGGTAGCACTTCAACTAGTGAAAATGAGGTTTGACGCAGATTATCAGCGTTAAAAGGCGAAAGACGAACTAGGCGATGTACGCCATGTTCAGATTTAAGATGACCATACATTTCTGGTCCATAAACTTCGTAAACGGCGGTTTTGATACCAGCTTCTTCTCCGGTACTTCGTTCGATCAATTCAATATCATAACCATGTTTTTCGAAAAACCTTAGGTACATACGCTCTAAAATACCAGCCCAGTCCATAGCTTCGGTGCCACCAGCGCCAGCGGTAATACGAATAATGGCATCTTTTTGATCGAGTGGATCAGTAAAACGCAGAGATTTTTTAAGTTCTGCATAAGTTTGCTCGTGGGCGGTAAGTTGGGCTTCGATTTCCTCGGCAAGATCGTCGGCAGAAAGTTCAATTAATTCGTGCAGGTCATTGGCTTGGGATTTAAGAATTTGCCAAGTACTGAGTTCGTTTTCAAGTTTTTTGAGCTCGGTATTCACGGATTTAGCGCGAGCCAGATCATTCCAGAGTTCGGGCTTGGCGGACTCTTCTTGAAGATGGGCGAGCTTAGCCAATTTTTCATCGAGATTCAGTTTGGCCCAGGTATCATCAATTCCCTCTTGTAAGAGAGTGAGGCGTTTTTCGAGGTTATTCATATGATTATTATAACTGATAAAGTGACAAGAACCGAGGAAATGTGGTATAATAAAAATATATTGGAGATTCGCCAAGTGGTAAGGCAGTGGGTTCTGGTCCCACCATTCGGGGGTTCGAATCCCTCATCTCCAGCCAAGTTATATTTTTAGAATAAGTGTGATATTTTTAAATATATACTTACAAGTTAAACGCACCGCTAGCCTTGAGCGGATTTTTTTATTTTTGCTTCAATTTTCTTAAAATGCCTGATTAATTGTTGCATTTCTTGCTCTAACTTTGCAATTATAGCTTTGTCCTGAATTATCGTCTCATAGTAACGCTCCAGACTCCACTTTGTAATGGTGTTTGTAATCGTCGGATGTTTCAGCTGTAATTATTCTAACGACTGTCATTGATATTTTTTATACTTGCACCATAAATACAGAACCTACAGATCTGTTGTTTGCAAAATTAATAAATTATAGTATAATATAGATAATTTTTGATATTTTGGTTGTCGGAATAGTTCTTTAAGGGGGAAAGTGCAATGAAAGAAAAACATGAGTTTAGGATTGTAATAACGCCTTTTTGTAATTACAGATGTTTTTTCTGCCATAGCGAAGGAGTTATTGAGGAATGTACACCACTTTTATTAACGCCTCAAGATTATGGCTTTATAGCAAAGGCTGGGAAAAAACTTTGGGGATGGGATACTATAACAATTACTGGCGGTGAACCACTCGTGTCGCCTATTTATCGCGAAGCTTGTGAACTAATAGCAAAAGAAGGGGTAAGAATTACAACCGTTACAAACGCCTCTCTGGTTTCTAGCCCGAAAAAGATTTTTGCATACAATAGTCAAGTCAATATATCTCTTCATACTATGGATCCAGTAATCTATGAAAAAATCACAGGTTCGTCGTATCCGTTAGACCGGGTTATTGATACGGTCATAGCGATACGCTCATATTTTCCTAATATGATACTCCATCTTAATTATACGGTTATTCGTGGAATGAATGATGATCCACTTGAAATGGAAAAGGTTATAAGGTTCGCATCCAGAGTAGATGGTGAAGCTAAATTTATAGATCTAGCTTCAACCAATAAAAAGATAGTTGTGCCATATGAAGAAATTGAGAAGAACCTTCTTTTACTGGGTTTTGAAAAGACAAAAAGTGATAATTGGCAATCATTCTTTTCTCGTGCCGATGAAAAGGCTATCATTACGAGATGTGGCTTTTCTGAGCAAAATAG
>CAUUKK010000077.1:0-2998 GCA_963545805.1 uncultured Candidatus Saccharibacteria bacterium | reverse complement strand
CCCATGGTATATCAGTAGTAGCCCAGACCGTTCACACCCAAATGTTATTGATCATCTAAATGAAGGCTTTAATCATCAAAAAGCCAGTGTCGTTTATCGCCAAATTGATCACCTCCACTTGCAGCAAACTGGCGGACTTAATGGACATGTTCCCGTTACTTTTATCGTAGAATCTCTGGCTCTTATCCAAGCTATCTTAAATAATCAGAACGTCATCCTCACAAGCATCGGCCGTGAGGGGGAGGAGCCCCACGCAATGATTGGAGATTTACCAGTCAACCATCAATGGTCAAAAACCTGGCAGGCTGAACAATTGATGACCGAATACATCAAACGTTACCTCTCCCCAGACCTTCATCTAGGTTCACCTATCCGTCATCTCAGCGAACTACGTATTGCCGACCTCTTTGTCCAAAAATGTTGGCAAAAGTATGGCTACAGTTTTAGTTCTTGCAACGAGGCAAATTATAAACAAAATAAGCAAAATAACACACTCAAATGGTGTGGACACTGTGCCAAATGTGCCAACTCATATTTACTTTTCTGCCCATTTATTCCACCACAATTTCTCCAATCACTTTTTGGCGATCAGGATCTTTTCTTGGATCAAAATCTTACGCAAATCTTTAAAGGTCTTCTTGGTGTCGGCGGAGAGATGAAGCCTTTTGAATGCGTTGGTAGTGTTGAAGAACTACGTTCTGCCTACCATCATCGCATGATTACTCCGCCGATTCCAGTCCCACAAAATCCAAATCAGAAGGATAGCCCTGTTACATATTGGCAACCAGTTTACGCCAATCTTCCATTCATGGTCCCCGAAAGTAATTTCAATTATCTTGCAGAATCAGCCAACCAAGAATATTTTCGTAATTTCTATACCACATATCAATCAGAGAACACTTCCGAACAAACAATGGCCCACAACGAACAACTAGCAAAGAGTCACCAAAAGGCAGACCAAATCCTGGCTATGATCGAACGACGTAAACAACTCGAACAGTTAAAACGTACTGGTCGCCAAAGACAGCGTGATCTTGAATAACTAACAGTAAACATTGTCCTCTCTTCATTTTTAGCCTAGACTCTTATACCATTTACTTTTTTACTTGAAAGCGTTAGAATAGAAAAAAGCATTAACAGAATAAAAAACCATGCCAAAGACAACTACAACAAAAAAATTAATCAACACCAAAACCAACCACAAGGTAGTCAAAAAAACTGCCACCAGTACCAAAAAAGTCACCGCTAAATCACCTAAAGATTCTGGTAAACAAGATGCTTATTTCTGGGGCGGTCTCGGCATTATTCTTTGCGCAACCGGCGCACTTCTCACCCTTCTTTGGGGTATTGGCACAATGTTAAATAAATAAAAAATAAAGTGGTGGGCAAATGAAATTTTACACAGTACGACATGGACAGACTGACTGGAATAATCTTGGTTTAAATCAAGGCTGGTCCGACACGCCATTAAATACTTTAGGACAATTTCAAGCCCTAAGAGCTCGCGATCAGTTAAAGGATGTGCGCTTCAATATCGCCTATTCCTCGCCACTACAGCGTGCAGCTAAAACTTGCCAGATCATCCTCGGACGTGTCGTTCCTGACAAAGCTATCTTTGATGAATTAAGCCTTGAAGATGCGATCGAGCTCAACCATTTTTATCGTCAACATAATGATCTAAATAAAGATTGCTACATTCGTTATGCGGAGGATCTCATTGAACGCGGACTTGGCGTCTTTGAAGGCAAAGAAGGCTCCAGAATTCATGAAATTAGCTGGAAAGATGGCTTTAATGCCGACCGTTTCAAAATGGAGTCTGTACCACACATGTTCCATCGTATTGATCGTATTCTCAAACAAATTCAAGCAGACACCCTACAGAATTATGGTAACGACGCCAATGTGTTAATCGCCTCGCATGCCGGCATTCTTCGCATTGTTGACTACGTCCTGCGTGGCGGTACCGAGCAAGGCCTCTTTTATTCCGCTCTTTACGATAGCTCCATAAATCTACATTTAAAAAACTGTGAGTTTAATATCTACGAACGATAAAACTTATCTTTCCCAAAACCAAAAACTTGTGGTAAAATAATTACAGTCTATTGGACCTTCGCCAAGTGGTAAGGCAACGGGTTTTGGTCCCGTCATTCGCAGGTTCGAATCCTGCAGGTCCAGCCATAAAGAAAAACCTCTTTTGAGGTCTTTTTTATATAGTTTTCTTATGATCACTTTTAAGTGTTACAATTAGCTTATGCATAGCATTAAAATTCTACAACTCAATGTCTGGGGCGGACGCATTAAAGACGGCCTTACTAATTTTATCAAAGAGGGGAACTACGATCTCATTTGTTTACAAGAAGCCGTCTGGGACCGTAATCGCACCAAAACCCTAGAGTATTTTATGGATACCATTGATAAAATCAAAGAGGAAGCCAGCTTCACATACGACACTCGTAGTAGTCAATTTGGTATTTCAATTTTAAATAACACTATTCACTACGAAAGCGGCAATGCTATTCTTAGTAAAATTCCTTTTAAGCACTCTGAAGAAAAAATTCTGCATGGTGAGTACCGTTTTGCTACAAACCTAGATCAATACGAGCAAGCCGTAAAACATAATCTTTACACTGCACAAAAAGTTATTTTAGAAAATGATCTCACAGTAATTAATTATCATGGTTACTGGCTAAAAGACCCGCTTGGAGACGAAACTTCAGTTTTATGTATGCGCTTTGTCGCCGACATGATTAGCTCAGACAAAAACCCCGTTGTTCTCTGTGGTGATCTAAACGTTATTCCTGAAGCAAAAGCAATGCGTGAGCTCGATTTTCTTCGCGACCTCACAGCTATCCATCATATTCCCACCACTCTGCGCAATATTCGCTTCACAAAAGACGTTCCTTGTGACCATATTTTAATTAGCGATAATATAAACTATCAAGATTTTGAAGTCATCGATGCCCCTGTCTCCGACCACCGTGCGTTAACAGTTAAGATT
>CAUUKK010000076.1:0-3006 GCA_963545805.1 uncultured Candidatus Saccharibacteria bacterium | reverse complement strand
ATGAATATATGCGTGAAGAAATGAGCGAGTATGTAATTTTCGACAAAGGTAAGCCAGACCAACAAATATTTGATGATACTTTTAATGACTTAGCGAGGCTTGGGCGACAAGTTTCAATCTTGATAAAGAAATATGAGAAGAGGACGAAATGAACAACGAGTTAATAGTAAAAATTAACCCAACTGAAATTTTTCAGACACAAAATGAAGGTAAAGATTTTATTGTTAATCCTAATGCTGAAAAAGCAATTATCCGCCTTCTAGAAATTCAATCAGAAGTTAATAATGCGGTTGAATTACTTAAATCAGAGATTGAACGCCAAGCATTAGAATTTAATCAGAATTTTTCAGCCATTAAAGGTGAGAAAATCAAAATTAACTATTCTGCCGCTGGAGCAAAATATAAAGATAATGGCGAAGCTAAGTTCCATAGCTCTAAATTTTGGAAGAAAAAGACCACGTGGTCAATCGATTCAAAAGCGGTTGATGATCATCGAGCAAAATACTATCGATTACCTGCCGGTATTACAGAAGTAGAACGTAAAAAAACGATCAGGATAAATGTAAGCGAGGCTTCCAATGAATAACGATGGTTTTGGTGCAATTCGTGTCAGCTATTCAATTTTAAGTGCTTGGGCGAGTGGAGATATTGATAGGGCTATTGCTCCATACACTGGCATTAAAGTCGAATCGACTGAAGCGTTGGAGTTTGGCAAGAAGATGCACGGTATTTGGGAACGATACGTTAGAAAACATAAAGCAATTCCGAAAATCTTTGGCGGTCGCAAATTGGAAGCGCCAGAGATTGAATTAGCTACTAAACGAGTCCGCAAATTAACAGATTGGTGTGTAATCTCTGGTGTGCTGGATGTTAAAGACGGCACAACTGGAATTGATTGGAAGACTGGCAAAGCTACGGCTACTGACTACACCAATTCTAAGCAATCAGAAGTCTATCAAGTGCTTTATCCAGAACTCAAGCGGTTTGAGTTCTATTGCAAGAATCAGCACATTCACCATACCGACAAGAACCATATCACGGTTGGCATTGTTTATCTGAATCGTAAAACACTTGAAGATGGCTTGAACTGGATTCTGACAATGGCGGCGGAACTTCGTGAATATTTAATCAATAACGGATATGGCAATAGATTAGATCAAGGCAAAGGGCTAGAGTAATAATTTAATTTTTAAGGAGAAACTATGAAAAACAACGAAATGAACGATGGATTAAATGAGTTAATAGAAAAATTAATCAAGTCTACAGGTGCTAGAACAATTAAGCGCAAAGAACTAGACAATCTTGACTCTGCGGTTGAAACAATTAAAGAATGTGTTTCGAAAGATAAACTTATTGGATATATAACTATTGGATTATCTAATACTGGTGAAGTAGTAAATGCCACAGTAGGCTCAAAATTTGCAGTCTATGAGATGATAAATCTGCTTTTTGAAGCCGTAGTAAAAATAGATACCGATCTTGGCAGAAAAATCTTAGAAAAACTTAAATCTAATTTCGAAGAAATAAAAACCTCAAAATCTGAAGATGAAAAGGGTAGTGATAACGACTGTGATGAAGACGATGAGGATAAGAAAGCGAAGAATAAAGTTGCCGAAAAAATCAAAAACATGCTCGCCAAATGTTTTGATATTGATCTTGAAGATTTGTAGTGATAGAGGATTTAAGAAGCTATTAAAAAGTTAAAAGGACTCAAATAAATTGTAGTGTGGTGCTGGTGAAATACCCCCTTAAGTAAAATAGTCAGTTAAATGTCAATACAGACGCAGCCACTAACTTAAAACTAATAACTATTAACTATTGAACTTCTACTATTGTAGATTTGGTAAAAGGTAATTTTGTATTATCTCCTCACGTTAGTTTTAAGTTGTTTGTCTCCACTGTAAGATTCAGCGCTATGAGCTGCAGTGGAGACCCCTTAACAGGTAATTAACCAAACATATGTGTCATAACTAATAAAAATCTTGCGAGGAGGTAAAGTGGCAAGAAATTATCAGGTATCCGTTCGGAAAACGAATGGTCTCGAAATATGGTTCGTTAATCCACGTGATATTTACATTAAAGATAAATATGGCTGGCAGAAATTTACGAGATGGGACGTTCGACAGAGGAACTTTTGGACTTATCACTGGCGACCATTCATGCGAGCATTGCGAGACTACCGCTATCTAGACATGAGTACGATACGTCGTCTTGCCACCCTACACGACATTAGTATTACAACTGGAAAATTGCCTGATTGGGCAAGAAAATCCACAGCTAGAATAATTCCAGAGAAAGGTAGAGCGAGGAATAATGAAAGATTTTATGATAAATCCAAATACTAAAGTTACCCTCTATCTTAAAGAATGTTATGGCTGTGATAGAGCCGGTAAATATACTCCTCTTCACCAGTTTATTATCAATAATCAAATTAAATTGACCAACTTCATTGTTAAAAGGATTGAATTGAACCCTACATGGCAACAAGAAGCAAACTCATTTGATATTGAGCTACCCTTAGTGGTTTTAGAGAACGAAGATGGTGAAAGAGAGGCTATTACTTATTCAGAATTTTTAGATAGACAAAAATGAAAGAAGTGCCAAACCGAAAAGCTAAGTTAATGGGATCCGTGTCAGTGAGTCGAGCCACTGATGGCACTCCTCCGAGAAGAGAAATAACAATGAAATTATCAACAATCAATCAAATAGTGGAAGCAATTTTAGCCCAGACTAAATCAGGCATAAAGCTTGTCCACGAGGACGTACGAGAGGCGACATTTAAGCGAATGGCAAATGAAGCCACTATCATTCTAAAGACCGCATTAATTTGTGAGGACAAAGGAATCGAAGAGGCAATGAAGTACTATAACGGTACTCATACAGAGGATGAATATAAAGAGTTCAGAACTAGCGTAGTAGACTACGATGTTAGCCTCTGCAAAAATTGCTGGTGTATGACGCACACGATAGGCAGTAAATGTGGCAAGTGTGGCACTAGAAAGGAAA
>CAUUKK010000075.1:0-3189 GCA_963545805.1 uncultured Candidatus Saccharibacteria bacterium | reverse complement strand
GGGTCTAAAATTAGATTTAGTAAAAACCTTAAGCTCTTAGAATATTGCATATTCAATAAATAAATCCTCACAAAGTTCGGATTCCAGAGAATTTACATTCTCCTCGAAAATCAATTTCTTCGCCACCTCGACTTTCATCACTATCAAGATATCTCTTGGGTAAAGATGAATTTCTGTCACTTTGTTCGTCATCTCTATCGGCAGCCTCAGCTTTTTTCCAATCGACATAACTAGTTCGTCGTAAGTATCATCGAAGCACATTACCACTTCACCACAAACTAATCTATCCCAAACCTCATCAATATTCAGCTTCCTCCGTCTAATTAACAGCCTCTCACTGAACATCACATCCATAATATCAGTTCCAAAATAATATTTTGACATATAGCCCCCCTCTTCCATTTTCGTGGATTTAAAGTATCTAAACTAAATCTAATTATTAATGTGCGCCTCACGGCTATCCATACCATCTCAACATATTCTTCATACTTTGTCAATAAAAATACCCCTAGATTACTCCAGGGGTTTAAAATATTTACCAACTAAAAATTATTTACCGACAAGAAAATTCGCCAGTCTGCGACAGTTCGCGTCCCCCTCAAGTTTCAGCTGGAGCTTACCACCTGCACATTTAATTAAACGCTTACTTGCCTCAACCTTACTTTTAAAGCTACAGTTCATCAGCTCATGAAAATCTACTTCATTTTTTGGAGCATAAGATGCCCCCAAAATAGCCTGCACCTCCTCAAGAATTTCCGAATCGAGAGCCTCTGTCCCTTCAAATAAGAACCAAAGCTTCTCCGGCAGTTCCGTACCAGATAAAAGCCTCTTAATACGTTTACTATTTACTTCTCTAGTTTTTTCCGCCGCCTGTCTATCTTCCTCGACAGCTATGTCGTGGCGTAAAGCTTTCAATCCCTTACTTGAGTACTCGTATGACAAAACCTCACTTTCATAACCAAGGTATCCGTCCACTTCCTTATTTGGATTCGTTACATAAACTTTGTCGTCGCACAGAATTGTCCAGCCTATTTCCTCAAGATCACTAGACAAATCCTCAAACTTGGGTTTGAACTTCATCTTAGCGTCATAGGCAGCCTGTTTCTCTTTTTCAGCACTTATGATATACGCCTGTTTCTTAGATAAATAATCCTTCACAAAAGAAATATTTGCACTGTTATAAAGGTATTGTGTATATCCTAAGGTAAAAAACATATCTCCGATATCCAACTGATCCACAGAATATGAACCCCATTTACGTGGTTTAGAGAGTTTCTTCAATTCTTTCTGAATCTCCATCAGCTCTTCCTCATAGAGGAATTTATCCTGTTTTGATTTCTCAACCGCCTTCTTTCTTTCTTCTATGATTCTGGCAGCACGGTCTAATTCCTCATGCTTTCTATGAGAGATCTTCTCGCAATAGTCTGGCGTCTTCATATTATGGGCTTCTGATTTTTTTGCCTTGCAAACCTCACCATCAAACTCATCGTCATGAATTACATAGCGAAAACCAACTGGCACTACCCAGAAGTCAAACCCTTCGCCACCGCCGTTAGATGTAGCATGTCTAAAATATAACACATCCTTGATCTGATTCACTTCTGATGGCTCTCTGCCCCTAGTGTGATTATAGCTACCACCCCAGCTAACCTTGACGAGTATATGCTTTGCCAAAACAGCATCCATTGGCCTAAAACAAGCATCACCTTTTTTGGAAACCCAAAAATCCCCAAACATAAAGCTTGTCCAACCATTGAAGTCTATATTCATATTGGCGGGAACTTCATAGTCCTCGAAAAATTCTAGAGGATTCATCGGCCCATTATATTCATTTAGATCAAATTCTTTATCGATCACAAAACAAATATTCGGGTGATATTTTCCAAATTCATTAATTAGAAAAGTAGTTTCAGTTTCAAAACACTTTTCATTCTCGAAAAACTCCTTCACCTCTGCTAAGCTCATCAATTTCTTCATTTTTCTTCCTTTCTCCTTTCGGACCCAATGCCATATAAGATTAAGAGGTTTTTCCTCACATTGGTAGTACCGCTTCTTTTAAGCAGCGCCAAACCGATAATTATATAAAATCACCAGTTTGACGCTGCCTAAAAGACAAGAAAAAAGAATTCGTTGGTAAATTCTTAAAATACTCCTCCCACTCTCGTGTTCAGCCCTAAAACTATATAATATATATTACGCACTGTCAAGGCTAAGCGTTTTCCATTTAGAACCTTTTTATGCTATATTTAAACCATCGGAATTATTCAAGGATCACTATGAAACAACTTTTTACCATCGATGCAAAAGACTATGACCCCAGCTGGCCAAAATCTTACCGCCCCTCCGTTCGGGGAATTATCATCGAGAAAGATAACCTTATTTCTCTTATTTATAGTCAAAAATATCATTTTTATAAACTTCCTGGCGGCGGCATCGAAGAAGGAGAAAGCCACCTTGAAACACTCATTCGCGAAATCGATGAAGAAACTGGCCTCACCGTCATCCCAGATAGTGTTCAAGAATTCGGCGAAGCCTTGAGGATTCAAAAATCAAGTACCCTGAAAAATACTATTTTCGTCCAACAAAATTTTTATTATATTTGCCAAACTACTAACCAGATTCACCCTCAGCATCTTGATCAAGATGAGCAGGAAGCCGATTTTATTTTAAAAACAGTCAGTCTCGATGAAGCCATTACCACCAACCAAGCCTTTATCGCCAACTGCCAGGGAACACCTACTGAATGTGAAGTTGAAATGGTTGTTCGTGAATGCCGCATCCTAGAACTTTTAAGAGATAATCAATCAGCTCCTCAGACAACCTCCGCACCAAATAAGTAGATTTTATTTTCCATTAAAAAAGGCTGGATAACTCCAGCCAAATTTTTAAGAAGAAATTGCAATCTTTACCAGCGCTAATGCCCCTGCCAAAGTTCTTGCTTGCGCTAAAGCACCGTTAGCTTCGCAATTAATTGCCTCGGCCACCCCAGTCGCCTTTACCAACTGTGCTTCCTTTAATCCGCACCAAGCTGTAGGTAACTTTTTTCTCTTGCATCTCAGATTATCTCTTGAAACCGAGACCGCTTGTATACTCCATTCGCCGTCAAGATTAGGAAAAACGCAATATAGTAACTTCTTGGCCTTAGGATTAAAAGATCTCAGTACATATTCTTCCCAGCCGCCAATATAC
>CAUUKK010000074.1:0-3258 GCA_963545805.1 uncultured Candidatus Saccharibacteria bacterium | reverse complement strand
TATCGTATGCGTGACTGGTTGATTTCTCGTCAACGTTACTGGGGTTGTCCAATTCCAATCGCCTACGATAAGGATGGGAATCCTCACGCTATTCCAGAAGATCAATTGCCGGTAGTTTTGCCAGATATCACTGACTATAAACCAGATAGCTCTGGTCGTTCTGCACTCGCCAAGGCTGAGGGCTGGAAAAAAGTTATTATCAATGGCGAAGAAATGACGCGTGAAACCGATACCCTGGATGGTTACGCTTGTTCCTCTTGGTATCTCTGGCGCTATACCTCACCTCATGACAAAGAGCATGCTTGGGATCAAGAGGCTGTCAAATATTGGGCTCCGACCGATATCTATGTCGGTGGTGATCATGCCGTGGCTCACTTACTTTATGTGCGTTTCTGGGCTATGTTCTTCCATGATTTAGGTTTGCTGCCTTTCGAAGAGCCAGTCAAGACCTTGCTTTATAATGGCTACATCAATGCTCCAGATGGCAAAAAAATGAGTAAATCCAAGGGCAATGTCATCGACCCACTCGATGTGATTGATTCAGGATATGGTGCTGATACACTACGCACTTATGAACTTTTCATCGGTCCTTACAATGAGGATGCCGCTTGGAGCACCAAGGCTATTGGTGGTGTTTACCGCTTCTTGAATCGCTGTTTCAATTTAGTTTATCTTGAAAACACCACTGCTCGTGTTGACGACGAGACTAATCTTATGGCTCGCCATAAAACCATCAAAAAAGCCACCGACGATATGAATCGTGCCAACTTTAATACCGTAGTAGCTGCTCTCATGGAATTCGTTAATCATCTCTATAAAAACGGCGCCGCCCAGGCTGACCTAGCAGTCTTAGCCAAACTACTTTATCCATTCGCCCCACACCTTGCTTCTGAAATGCTGGAAACCTTAGAAGCCGATTTTACCTGGCCAACCTACGATGAATCTGCTTTAGTCAGCGAAACTGTTGAATTTATCATTCAAGTGAACGGAAAGGTCCGTGCCAAGTTGCAACTTCCGACGGATATTTCTAAAGAAGAAATCCAAAAGCTTGCCCTCGCCGACGAAAATGTTCAAAAATACTTGAGTGGCGAACCACGAAAAATTATTTTCCCACCAAATACTCACCTCGTCAGCATCGTGGCCTAAATCTAAAAACTTTTCCCAAAAAAATTCACGAAAAAATCTCTCACCCGCTCTGATTTTTCTTGCAAACCATGGGTTTTTATAGTACAATAATACAAATTTATATATTAACAAGGAGCATTTAATGCCTGAACCTAAAAAGCAAAGCAGCCCAAGAAAGACTGGTCTACGCCGTAGCCACCTTCGTCTTGTCTTAGCTCGTGCAGTTAACAAGAAATCACCTGTTAAGGCTTTCGAAACTGCTAAGAAAACCCCAAATCTTAAAGTTAAAACTGTTAAAACCGCAGTTAAAGCTACTAAAAAGACAAAGAAAAGCGAAAAATAATGGCAAGTAATCGGCACCTTGGCAGAATTATTATCCTTCAAAGCCTCTATGAATACGAGGTGAGAAGTTTAGCGGGCGACGCTACAGCCGACATTAATGTTATTATCGCAAAAAATATCGAACCATACGTTAAAGCCGTTGGTGATACTGATTTTATTATCAATACCACCAAGGGTATTTTGGAACATCAAGAAAAACTTGATCAAGAATTACATCCATTAGCACCAGAATGGCCACTCGCCTCTATTGCCGCGATTGACCGTAATATTTTGCGCCTTGGGCTCTATGAGCTCGAAGCTCAAGCTGTGCCACCAAAAGTTGCTATCAATGAATCTGTTGAGCTAGCTAAAGCTTTTGGTTCAGAAAATTCGTCTAAGTTCGTCAATGGTGTTCTCGGTACCGCTTACAAACAGCTTGGGTTCGAGAAATCTGAAGGAACAAATGAACAATCAAAGACCAGTTCAGTCGAAGGTGAAAAACCTCAAGAAGACTAAACCAAAGGCCAAAACTGATTCTCGTCGCGCATTTACCCCCAAGACTCGAAATTCTCGCGACTCCAATCTTAAAAAACTTCAACAAAAAATTCTCAAGAAAAAACCCACCATCAAAGAAATTGTCCGCGAACCGACCTCTGGTGGTATCGTTTTTAGATTGACAAAAGATAAAAAAGATATTGAAGTTTTACTCATCCAAGATTCGAAAAACCGTTGGACTATTCCCAAGGGACACATCGAGCCGGGTGAAACCGCAAAGCAGACCGCCATTCGCGAAATTGGCGAAGAAGCCGGTCTGAACCATATCCAAGTCCTTTCTTGGCTCGGCAAAATCCACTTCAAGTACCGTCGAATTGATAAATTGGTGCTGATGACTACGCAAATTTATCTCGTACGCTCACTGGATACTACGGAGCGCCCAACCAAAGAAAAATGGATGAATGGCATCAAATGGTTTAGCTTCCAGGATGCAATTAATGTCATTGAGTATGAAGATATTGAAAAACTCATGCTCATTGCCAAAAAACGCATCCGTCAAGGAGAATATTAAATAAATTTGAGTTTCTCAGGATACTTGAAAAACGCTTCAAGTATCCAAAAGATTCCCAAGAAAGTAGTTATGGAACAAGAAATAAATCTTGCTGATTATCAAATTAATATCGCGGACATTAGACAGCATATTGATGAGGTGGCAGTCAATAAGACCAAGAAACAACCTCAAAACGCGGAAGAATTTACCGCCGACACTAAAGCTCTCTACGCCGACTTCGCCAAAGAAAAAATGGGTATCGAATTTAAGGATATTTCACTCTTTATTACTGCCCTCACTCACCGAAGTTATGTCAATGAACACAAAAAGGCCCACATCGAACACAATGAACGTCTCGAATTTCTCGGCGATGCGATTTTAGAGCTCGTCACCTCTGATTTTCTCTATCGTAATTTTACTGAGCCAGAGGGGATTATGACTGCTTGGCGTTCCGCCTTGGTGCGCACTGAGTCTATTGGCCGCGCCTCTACTGAAATTGGCTATCTTCATCTCATTCGTCTCTCGAAAGGTGAAAAGCTCGGTAGCGATCGCACTCATGCCTCAATTATTGCTGACTGTTTTGAGGCGGTGACTGGTGCAATCTATCTCGATCAGGGTTACCTGCGCGCTAAGCAGTTTATTTATCAGCACATTCTGACTAAAATGGACGAAATTATCGTCAATGAATCTTGGCGTGACTCGAAGAGCTATTTGCAAGAATTAGCTCAAAAAACCGATGGCGCTACCCCTCAATATCATGTGATCAA
>CAUUKK010000073.1:0-3285 GCA_963545805.1 uncultured Candidatus Saccharibacteria bacterium | reverse complement strand
AAGGGTGGATTCGTGGGGTTGCCAGTTGGCCTCGTGGCTGGGGTGCTTGGAATTCCTTATGTGTTACACGAATCTGATGCGGTCTTTGGTTTAACTAATCGTATTTTGATGAAAAAGGCGGTTAAAATTGCGACGGGTGTACCGGTTGAGGTAGAGAAATATAGTGAAGAAATTGCAAAAAAAATTGAATGGGTGGGGATTCCAGTGGCGCCAGAATTTATACCAGTGTCGATTGCGATGCAAAATAACTTAAAGCGGGAATTAGGTTTTAACTCTAGAAAGAAGCTGGTAGTAATAACTGGAGGTTCGCAGGGGTCAGAACACTTAAATATGTCAGTGAGTGTGATTCTAGAAAAATTATTAGAAAAGGCAAGTGTGGGGCTGATTGCTGGGCGAAAATATTATGACACAATGTTAGAGCTGAAAGACTTTGAAAAATGGAACAGGGCAAAATTGGATTCAGATTTTAGAATGTGGAATTTTTCTCCTAAAATGAGTGAAATACTGGGCGCAGCAGATTTGGTGGTATCAAGGGCGGGTGCGACAACCATTACGGAGCTTGCGGCTCTCAAAAAACCGGTCATTTTGGTGCCTTTTGAAAAGTTGCCTGGCGGTCATCAAACAAAGAACGCTGAAAGATTGAGTAAATCCGAGGCAGTAGAGATGGTGCTTGATAGCAAGATGATGGATAAGCCAGAGTTATTATTGAACAAAATTTTTAAGTTACTAGATGATGATGCAAAAAGAGAGAAACTAGCGAATAATTTGCATGAACTTGCAAAACCAGAAGCATCTAAGCGCATGATGGAGATTATTGTGGAGGCGAAAAATAAAAAACGGGTGGAAAACGAATGAGATTAGGCAGGACGATTGCAGGAAACCGGGACGTAGTTGAGAGTGAGCTTGCGAGGCAACAGTTACTTGAGAAACGCGAAAAGAAAAAGAAAATACAATTGCTATTGCTCGGTATAGTAATTGTAATAACGGTGGTGCTTGGAGTGGTAATAATTCAGAGTGCAGTAAAGAAGGTTCCGGCAGCGAATCAGAAGAAGGTTGAAACGATAAAATATACGCCTACGGTGAGTATTACCGATGAAGATGGTTCAAATTTTATAACCGAGCGAACAAAACAATACGTGGGGTTGTTTGAAAAAGATGCGAATGAGAGCGGACTGAAGATAGTAAAAGCCATTATCCCGGCGGGTAAGGCGCGAGAGGTGGATCTGTATTTTGAGGGCCGAGAGGAATTTTACAAATGCAATTTAGACCGAGGGACGGCAGAGACACTAGAGGATATAATTAGGATGATAGGATTCCTAAAAAAACAGAACCTGAAGGTGGGCTATGTGGATGTAAGGATTGAGGGGCGTGCTTATTATAAGACAATATAGAGGGGTATATAGAAGGAAAAACCGGAGCAAAAATCCGGTTTTTTGTCGGTGGGGGTTAGTTATGGAAAATAGGTGAGGAATAAAACCTTAGAACAGTAGTAATTTCTGTTCGGTTTTTAGACGCTAGGCAGATGATATATTTTGCAATAATTAATTAAAAATACAAGTACCTAGATGATTAAAACGCGTTCTGTTCAAGTTTGATGTGTTCGGATTTTTATAAAATGAAAGTGATAATATGCAAGAGAGGGGAATTAAAAATATTAAAAAATTTATAGGGTAGAGCGGAAAGTTTTACACAGTTGTGGAAAAGTGAATAAATAAAATACTACAAAATAACAGGGGTGAGATTACAATGACCGAGTTGTGGATAACAGGGGAATATTTGCATAATATATAAACATGTGGAAAAGTAAGTTGAAAAAGTTGGAAAAAATATTTAAAAAGCACTTGCATTATGTAGTTAATGGCGCTAAACTAAGGTCAGTGGATAACAAAACAAAAACCACAAACAAAAAGATTAAAAAACAATGAGTAATCAAGCGAAGAAGAATTTAGAAGACAATCAAGATTACGAAGTAATTCGCTTGGTAAAGAAGAACAATAGTTAAAAGCGGTCTTTTTGGCACATTAAAAAATGTTTGAGGTCGGTCAACTAGGAGTCTTGGCGCGCGTTTAGGAAACGCGTCATCAAAACCACTAGCACATCTATAAACACCTCCCAATTAACTCAACAAACAACCTACACAATAAGTCTCTCAACGGTTATAGTCATATATTCAGTCTTGCATTGGATGAAACTATAGCAGCATTTATTGTATAGAAAAACAATTAAGAAATTGCAGTAATAAATCTTAATTAACAAACAAAAAACATACAAAAACAAACACGCTAAAATTTCTAGTTGAGCGATCTCAAACTAAAAAGCTTCTATATAACAGGGATGAAAATCTTTGATATAATAGAGGTATGGAAGAGCTTCATAAGCCAGTGTTACTATCAGAAGTTCTCGAGATTTTGCAGCCTAGCGCGGGTGAGTCGTATTTAGACTTGACGGCAGGTTATGCAGGTCATGCGGGAAAGATTTTGGCGGTTACGCGGAATTATAAAGAATCGGTCTTAGTGGATCGAGATATTAATGCAATCAATTTTCTATCGAAGAAGTACCCAGATGGTGAATTCGGACTTGAAATGTTGCACGAAGATTTTTATAATGCGGCGCAGTCTTTAATCGAGTGTGGAAAAACTTTTGATATGATTTTAGCTGATTTTGGGGTATCTTCACCGCAACTGGATAATTCAGAGCGAGGTTTTTCATTTATGCATGAGGGGGCGCTGGATATGCGAATGGATCAAACACAAGACTTGTCAGCGGAGACGATTGTAAACCATTGGTCAGAAAAAAGGCTAATTGAGATTTTTGAGCAATATGGAGAAGAATCATCGGGGCTGGCTAGAAAACATGCGAGAGAAATTGTGCATAACCGGCCATGGAAAACTACGAAGGAGCTGGCGGAGGCCTTAAGTCCGAAAGGATGGTATGGCAAGCACCCAGCAACCAAAGTTTTTCAAGCAATCAGAATTGCTGTTAATGAAGAATTAACCTTGATCGAAAAAACTTTACCGTTGATTCCGAAATTACTGAAACCAGGTGGACGCATTGCGATAATTACTTTTCATAGCTTAGAAGATAGGCTAGTGAAACAGTACTTTAAAGAGGTAAGTTCACTGGGAAGGGAGTCAGAGTTAGAGATTTTGAATAAAACACCAATTGTTGCGGGCATGGATGAATTAGTTATCAATCCAAGGGCTAGAAGCGCAAAACTGAGGGCAGCTAGAAAAATTTAGTAGACAACTACACTAGACTGAACGGGGATGGGCCGATGGTTTTTGG
>CAUUKK010000072.1:0-3366 GCA_963545805.1 uncultured Candidatus Saccharibacteria bacterium | reverse complement strand
TTGAACATTTTGGCAACAAGATGTCTAGATAGATGGCTGTCGGCTTATCTAATATCCCCCCGTTATGGTTATCTTGTGATAGGGGATCGATAGAACATAAGTTACAGAACCCGGCTTAGTAAAGACTTAAAAAATAGACCCTTTGCGGGTCTATTTTTTTTGTTTTCTAATTATTTAAGAAAACCTTTTTTCTTGAGGGTACGAATAGCGGCAGCGCTAACGTTTAGACGAATCTTTTTACCATCGATGATGAGGGTTTTCTTTTGAATATTTGGTTTAAATACCTTACGGGTTTTATGCTGTGAGAACGAAACATTGTGTCCGTACATCTTGCCTTTACCGGTGATTTCACAAATAGCCATTACTTATTCTCCTGTTTAGCTTTTTCGACAATAGCTTTGAAAGCAGAAGGTTGATTAACGGCAAGCTCGGCAAGGATTTTGCGATCAACAGTGATATTCTGTTTCTTCATAAGATTGATAAGCTGAGAATAACTTAGACCAAGCTCGCGGGATGCGTTGTTGATGCGAGTAATCCAGAGAGCACGTAGGTCGCGTTTGCGATTACGGCGGTCACGGTAAGCGTAGCGAAGAGCCTTGATAACGCCTTGCTTAGCAAGACGGAAACTTCGTGTACGATAATGTTGCATACCTTTAGCGGCAGCTAGGATTTTTTTGTGTTTTGCGCGTGCAGCGACACCTCTTTTAATTCTCATGATTAAACTCCTAATGCACTCTTAATGTTTTTTGCAATTTTACCTTCGACTGCACCAGCAGTTTTCATATTGCGTTTCCTTGCTTTGGACTTCTTAGCAAGGATATGGTTACCAAAGGCGCGTTCACGGATTAATTTTCCAGTACCGGAAATCTTAATACGCTTTGCGGTGCCTTTATGGGTCTTTAATTTAGGCATAGGTTTTCCTTTTAGTTATAGTTAATATTTGTACTCAGGCTAGCTGAGCTAAGGAGCGATCAGGGAACCGTGGAAGTAGGAAATTACTTCTTCCGAACTCCGACTGATAAGTTGCGTCCGGCAAATTGTGGTTTTCCTTCAACGATGGCCACTTCAGCTAATTCAGCTAAAATACGATCAAGTAGGGTATTACCAAGCTCTTTGTGAGCAAGCTCACGGCCTCGGAAAGTGATCATGATTTTACAATGATCGCCATCATCGAGGAAGCTTTTAATTTTGCGGATTTTAATATTGAGGTCATTGTCACTGATTTTGAGACCAATCTTCATTTGTTTTAGCTCAGATTGTTTTTCACGAGCTTTTTTACGATTCTTGGCTTCTTCTTTCATCTTCTGATATTGAAATTTACCCCAGTCGATGATTCTGACAACAGGAGGATTTGCGTTTCCAGCAATTTCAACTAGATCAACGCCATTTTCTCTTGCGAGGAGCTGAGCTTCGCGACTTGACATAATGCCAAGTTGCTCTCCATTAGTTCCAATAACTCGCACAGATTCGTAACGGATTTCTCCATTGATTTTTGTACGTGAATTTTTGATACTAATGGTAGTCCTTTCTTTTAACCTTAATAGATAGAATTATATCAAGAATAACTGAGATTATCAAGGGGTTAGGCTAAGCTTGTGGCCTGGTTATGGCTGATTAAAACTAATGGCTTCCGATAGATGTTGAATCTTAATATCGCTTGAGTGATCAAGATCGGCAATAGTGCGCGAAAGACGAATGATTTTAAGCAAGGCACGGGCGGATAGTTGAAGTTTGCTGGAGGCTTGCTCAAGGTGCTTTTTCTCGGGGTCTTTAAGATGAATAAATTTTGTAATCTGAGAAGAAGAAAGTGTTCCATTAAAGAGTTGATCTGTTTGATAGCGGAATTTTTGATACTCTAATGCTTCTTGTATACAATTTTTAATAACATGGTGGGTTAGGGGTTGCTCGTGGGTAGAGCTGAGCGTGGTCAGATTGAACTGATCGAGAATTTTTTGATTTCCTAAATATGGAACGTTATCTTTAATATCGATACGATCTAGAATTGGGCCACTAATCTTCTTTTGATAGCGCTGAATTTCGTTTGGGGTACAGGTGCAACGTTTGATTTGACTACCATAAAAACCGCAAGGGCAGGGATTCATAGTGGCGACCAGGATAAAATTTGCGGGATAGGTGACCTTTTCTTTGGTTCTGGCGATTGTAATTTGATGATCCTCGAGTGGTTGGCGCAAGGCCTCTATGACTTGACGGGAAAATTCAGGTAATTCATCAAGAAAGAGTACGCCGTGATGTGCGAGAGAGATTTCTCCTGGTATGATGGGGTTACCACCACCGACAATGGAACAGGTAGAACTACTATGATGAGGTGAGCGAAAAGGACGAGAATCTGCGACATTGAGAGCTTTAGAGAGTTCTTTTAGTTTGGTGATTTCGAGGAGCTCATGGGTGCTGGGGCGAGGAAGAAGAGCTGGAATAGTTTTGGCAAGTAGAGTTTTGCCACTACCCGGAGGACCACTAAAAAGTATATTGTGATGGCCGGCCAAGGCAAGTGTGAGGGCGCGTTTAGCGAAATTAAGGCCATAAACTTGATCAAGTGTCGTGTCGAATTTCATGGTTATTGACGAGCGGGCTGGTTGATAATTTTGGGAAGTAACTGGAGTTATAAGCGTTTGGCCTTTGAGATGAAGAAATAGTTGACGCAGGTTTTGAACTGGAAAAAGCTTAATATTATCTACGATGGCAGCGGAGTTTAAATTTTCGCTAGGGAGATAGATTTCGGTGAAACCAGCATCCCTGGCAGCCTCAACGATATTGATAATACCAAAGATGGGTCGAAGTTCGCCGCTTAAGGAAAGTTCACCGACGAAGAATTTATGTACTATATTAAGTGGAGTTAGTTGCTTGCTGCCAGCAAGAATGGCGATGGCAATTGGTAGGTCGAGGGTGGACCCAGTTTTGGTTAGGTTGGCGGGAGCGAGATTGACAGTGACTTTTTGAAGTGGAAATGTAAGATCAGAATTTTGTATGGCGTTACGGACGCGATCCCTTGATTCAAAGATAGTTTTGTCGGCCATGCCAACGAGATTGAATACTGGTAGGCCTTTAACAAGACTAGCTTCAACTTCGATGATTTTACCATTGTAGCCGTAGGGAATAGCTGAATATACTTTTGTAATCATATTTTTAATATATCGAGGTAGGTGAGGAAAGTCGAAAAATATGCACTTTTTGAATAAAAAAGATGATTAAAAAATAAAATAACTGGGGTGAAATGATATCTTGCTTATGATTGATATCTTGCTTATGATATAAAATTGAAGAAAAACGGAGAATATGTTAGAATTGGAATTAGTTGGGGCTGACAAAGCTTAGACGGATTATTAACAGATATCAGGCATGACGATT
>CAUUKK010000071.1:0-3508 GCA_963545805.1 uncultured Candidatus Saccharibacteria bacterium | reverse complement strand
TAGGGTTATCCAGAGGCTCTTTTCTTTGCTATAATTACAACATGAATGATCTCGAAAAACGTCTCGCCGCTCTGCAAATCGACCTAGATAATACCTGGCAAAAACTCCAGATTAACCAAAAAATTGAAAATCTTAAAAATCTTGAAATTCAAATCTCTGAACCAGAAATTTGGCAAAATCCTGAACATGCCAAAAAAATAAACACTAATTTTAGTCGACTCAAGGCAGAAGTTGAACCCTGGCAAGTCCTCAAAGTTCAGGCCTCCGACCTTTATGATATTATTGCCCTCAAGGAGGTAGACTTACTAGATGAAATCAACGATCAACTCTCTTCTATGGAACAGACATTACTTGAACTAAAAAAGGCGCTTCGTTTTACTAACCCTTTAGACGAGAAAAATGCCATTCTTCGCATTACTGCGGGCGTTGGTGGAACCGAAGCAATGGACTGGGCATCCATGCTCGAGCGTATGTATCTACGTTATTTCGAAAAAAACCACTTCAATGTTGAACTTATTGAACGCACTGCTGGGGAAGAAGCAGGCATCAAAACTGCCGTTTATGAAATTTACGGAAATCATCCTTATGGGAATCTAAAGTCCGAACACGGCGTACATCGCCTAGTTAGGCTCTCACCATTCAACGCCGATAATCTTCGCCAGACCTCCTTTTCCTTAGTTGAAATTCTACCCATCCTAGAAAGTGATGATGATTATAAAATAGACGAGAAAGATCTTCGTATTGACACCTATCATGCTGGCGGTCACGGAGGTCAATCTGTCAATACCACTAACTCAGCTATCCGCATTACTCATCTCCCCACCAACACCGTTGTAGCTATTCAAAATGAAAGATCTCAGCTGCAGAATCGTGAAAAAGCTATGGAAATCCTGCGTGGCAAATTAATCATGATGCAGCAAGACCAGCAAGCCGAATCAATTAATCAACTGCGCGCTGGCGAGTCGGCTAAGTGGGGACAACAAATTCGAAACTACGTCCTGCAACCATACAAATTAGTTAAAGACACCCGAACAAAATACGAAGAAACCGATGCTGATGCCGTGCTTAATGGTAAAATTGAGGGCTTTCTCAACGCCTATCTTGAGTCACAAATCGGTAGCTAATTACTAAATAAGTAATCTTCAACTATTCGTACCTCTATCTAATACCGTCAGTTAAACAAACTTATAAGAATTTCTCGCATATAATCCCACATTTACAAAAATAGAGCACAAAACGCTCTATTTTTTATTTCATGCTACAATAACCATAGACGTTATATAAATATATCCATATTATAAAGAGGAATTCCATGCCAAGTCTATCACCGAATCAACTTAATCATAACGAGATAACGGACCAAGAAAACAATATCAATACAACTGAACAAAAGACTCAGCATCTCTCTCGCCTTCAAAACGAAATCGGATCCAAAGTTCTCTCCCTTGTTAACTTCGAATCTAAACATAAAGACATCGTCGAATCCTCATTCAATAAAGCCCGTAATAAAAAAGAGAAACTCCCAGGCAAAAATAATGAACGTAGAAATTTCGCCTATCTCTCCCGCCTAGATCGCATGATCGAAAAACATGGAGACGCCATAGAACAAAAACTCTGGGCAGCCTCTGCTGAAAATCTCGTTATGGACTATGAAGATATCCCAGGCTCCTATTGGAAGCAACAAGAACAAATCCTAAGAGACAATGGCCAGGGTAGGAAATTAAGTGAATATGAAAAGGAAATCCTCGCTGAAGACCTCATCGATAAACAGCGTCAATCTATCACTTCTTGGACAAACTATCTAGGCGATAAAAACTGCCCCTATCCTCTCTGGTTCAAGGTCTATGCTTTCGATGGCATCTCTAAGATGAGCAATGCTCTCAATCTTGATGATGCAGACTACAATAGACGCGATAATACCACTGCATTGAGTTTCCCAAAACTGAACGCTGAAATCCTCGCTAAAGTCTATCGCCAAATTAATGATTTTTATGGTGTAGATAAAGAAAACTGGCTGGCACAGCATTCAGATGACGAGAAGTTGGTTTCTCTCGTAAAATCTGCCAACTTCCCTAAACTTTATGCTAAAGAATTAGTAGATACCAAAGTTATTCTCAAAACTCCAGAACGCACCGAAGATATTCATGGCGATTGGTTTGAATATAAGCTAGGAGATGAAGAAGAAATCGCCAGTCTCGCCGAAGGTACCAAATGGTGCGTCGTGGACCCTAATGTTGCCCATAATTATCTAGTATACGGACAATATGGTAACCCTGAAGAAGATGACGACTATGATCAAGACTACGAAGATGAAGACTGGGAAGATGACGATATTAAAGTAGAAGATCCTGAAGCCAAATTCATTATCTTTAGACTTGAAGACCCCAACTCTCCTGGCGTCTTCGCTTCCAACGGTTCTGCCTCAATTCGCCTCGATCCAGATGGTATAGTTGCTGAAGTCTCAGGACTAAACGATGGGCAAGCTGTTGAAGATGCTCTTGTTCCCATTGTTAAAGAAAAAGCATTGTCTCTACCTGGTGGCGAAAAGTATTTACAAAAGTTTGATGACAAACAAACTCTCATTAAGCTAGATAATAAAATGAAAGAAGGCGAAGACTTAACCAAAGAAGAACTTAGTTTCCTCTATGAGCTAGATCGTCCAATCGCGACCTTAGACACCTATAATGAAGAAGATCCTAGAATCCCAGAATTAAAAGAAAAGTATGGCATAGAATACGCCTTAGAAAAAGGAGTAGATGCTAATAAGTTGGTTTCAAGTTTAGACTCAGGCGATATTGAAGAAAACCTAGACTTCCTCCTCGAACACGAAGCAGATATTAATAATATCGTAAGTAAAATGCACTCATACGGTGTCGCTAGAAAACTAGACTATTTCTTAAAGAATGGCGCAGATATTAATAATGTAGTAAGAAATATGGACCCAGACCATGTCGTCAGAAAACTAGACTATCTCTTAAAGAATGGCGCAGATATTAATAATGTAGTAAGAAATATGTACTCACATGATGTCTCCAGAAAACTAGACTATTTCTTAAAGAATGGCGCAGATATTAATAATGTAGTAAACAATATGGATCACTACAGCATCGCCGATAACCCAGACTATCTCTTAAAGAATGGCGCAGATATTAATAATGTAATAAGAAATATGGACTCACGTCATGTCATCAGAAAACTAGACTATTTCTTAAAGAATGGTGCAGATGTTAATAATATAATTAAAAGAATGGACAAGAAAGACATTGAAGATAATATCGATCTCCTTCGAGAATACGGCGCAAATCTCGATACGTATCAAGAAAATAATTAATACTTAAATTCAAAATATTTTAGCTAACAAAACTACTCGTATCTCTATCAAAAACCCACTTTAGTTCATATCACGTTTATGCTAAAATATACACATGATATTGTTCGACCACGTCACCAAACATTATCACGGCGATAGCCGAGCTGCGCTTGACAACATCTCAATGCACATTGCTGC
>CAUUKK010000070.1:0-3525 GCA_963545805.1 uncultured Candidatus Saccharibacteria bacterium | reverse complement strand
GCTATAACAGAAAATATTACAATCTTGTAATTACTGTATTTCTATTAAGCTTAACTTTGCTATTTCTCTTGATATAGTCTCCAATATCAAACGTATTCTTTTCATCATAGTCCTCAAGGAGCTTGCAATTCTTATGCCTCGTAATATTAAACTTATCTGACAGATTTGGGGGATTTTATTATTTTTCAAGTTCAGCGGTAAGGATAAGCCTTTCAGTATAATCATTTTCGGCAATTTTTTCTCCATGACAAGTCATAAGGGTGAGAGTGGGTATGGCTTTTGGTTCTAATACTTTAGACATACTGATGCTGTCTTTGGCTTGAATATAGAGGTTTGTGATTTTATAAGTGTGATTATCAAGTTTAATTTGATCATTGAGTTTTAGGTTATGGAGGTTGCCAAAGATTGTGGAAGAATGGCCGATAATAAAAGTGTTATTCTCGGCTGCATAATAGAGTCCAGCGATTTGGTCGGGAGCAGTGAGGGTATAATCATTATTTAGTTGTAAGACTTTGATGGCTGATTTGAGGCTGATTTTGGGTGCTTCCAAAATCAGATTGGAGTTAGCCTCAACATTGTGTGGTTGGAGACCAAAATAGCCAAAGATGGCAAATAGAAAAATATAGATGCCTATAAAAATTTTATGTGAATAATGCTTCTTGAATCGCATTTTTTCTCCCAATAACCTTAATGGTTTGATTATAACATAAGCTGGATGAAAAGATAAATAATTAATGAAGGCTAAAATGTGAATTCTGTGTGGTAAAGTGTGGATTTAGCGTAGAAAAACGCCCCTGACGGAGCGTTTTTTTAGAGTGAGTATGTTAATCCTGATATTTTTCGTAACTAAAATCGCGGTAGTAATCACGATAGATAACAGGATCGTCGCCCATAGGGTCTCTGATTAAGGCTTCCATGAGCTGATGCAAAACATTAACCTCGGCGACGTAAAGATATTCGTCGTAGCCATCAATTTTAATACGACTACCCCAATCATCAGGCATTTTAAATGTCCTCTTGTATTTTTTATGAGGATTACCGCCTGGTCTCACGCCGATGATGGTGATGGTAATCGGATTATTTTCGCCGATTAAGTCTTTATCGTCCGCAAAGGAGATGACAACTGACTGGATACCTGGTTCCTTTGGCTTAAAAGTCTTACGTGCAAGCCTTAGGCAGTGTTCTTCCTTATTAACAGAGATGGCATAATCTGGGTCATAAGCGACAAACTGCCCTAGAAAATCCGTGATCGAAAGAGTACTTGGCCTGATGAAGGCCGTAACATCGTATTCGATACTTGTAGGAGACAGAGTGACTTTCTGCTCCTTCTTCGTGGAAGTAATCTCCACCTTTGATTCTGGCTTGAGATCATATGGTGGCGGTGGTACCAGTGCCTCGACGGTTTCTTCGGTTGCTGCGGTTTGTTTATTGGCAGCAAAACAAGTGACTGGACTAATAAAGATACAAAAACTGGTCAATAAAGTTGCAATTAAATACTTTTTCATACTTTTCCCTCCTTTAAAGTACGAAGTGAGTTAACAAAAACTCAAAAATTTTTAGAGTTTTTGAAGTTACCTATATTGATATTATACAATATTTGTATAAAATTACAACTTATCGTATGGTTCGGTGATGGGGATTTGGATTGTGGTACCAAAACCGAGTCGGGATTTGACTTTGGCGCCAAGAATGGCATATTGCTCACGTTGCTCAACGGTAATGACGGTGGAGTCGTCTTTGATGGTGATGAAGTTTGAGATAGGCCTGATATCGGCTAATGTATCTCCGGCAGTATTCATGGAGATAATGATATTCCCCTTCTGCGGAGTTTTGAGAACGTGGTTTAGATAAGAAACAATAATTTTAGTTAAAGCAAGGAAATTTTCTACCTGATGTTTTGGGCGCAGCACGTCGAGGTCAAGAGTATAACCGGCACGTTCAAGGCGAATGACGTATTCACGATAAATAGGATCAATGACATCAGAAAGATACATAAACTTGCGCTCAAACACACTTGTGTGTACTTTGTTTAAGTCAAGGATTTTGAGAAAATCTTGATTCTCCTTCATAGGCTATATTATAACATAGAATCTCTCAGTTAAATAGAAAAGAGGTTTTAGATGTGGCTTAGCGCGAGAGTAAGGATTAGACCCCTGGGCTGTGTGTATTAAGTAGTTCACGGTGAACACGGTAATTTGGATCATGGGACTCAACTTCTGACCAAAAGGCTTTAGAATGATCCGGGTGATTGATGTGTGCGAGCTCATGAATGATCACATAATCACGTTGTGCTTCAGGAACTTGCATAAGACCAATATTTAGTGAAATTGTGATAGTGGTCGGGGAAAAAATTGAGGTCTTACGGTGGGTACAGGAACCCCAACGACTACTGGCGTGAGACAAGACGACTTTATCGTAGTGATAGCCGAAGCGTTTAGCAAGATACTCGAGACGATAAGGTAGGTACTCCTTGGCTTGTTTTGTGAGTAATTTCTTTTTGAGGTCACGCGCGCGTTGGGTGCTGGGGTCTTTAACTTTTAATTTTTGGCGAATTTGATCCCTCATTTTGTCTAAGGTTTTTTTGACAGTTAAATCAGATGTAAAACTTGGGACTGTAACCTGAAGACGACCAGAAGTGGAGATCGAAAAACTAACCGATCGTGAACGGGAATTTTTGCGAATAATAACTTCACCAAACTCTGGATCGTTAAGCATAAGTGGCTCCGTAAAAAGAAAATGGGTGGATTTTAATTCTAGGAAAGTTGAGAGAGGACGTGTGAAAGCTGTGTATCAAATGTATGCTTACCGGAGAGAATAATGGGCTTTTCGGTTTCGGCGGGAGCTTCCATGGCGCGAATGCGAGAGTCGTATTCTTCCTTGGCGCGAGCAACGGAACGAAACTTAAGTTTGAGGCGAGCCTTAATGGTGTTAATGTCAGTTTGGATCCAAACAAGGGTGGGGTTATAGCCACAGATCTTGAGAAGTTTGCGGACGGCATTGCGTTCATTTTCAGTGTCAAGGCCTCCTTCAATAATAATATTCTGTCCTGTTTTTGAAATTGCTTCAAGTACGACATGAATTTGTTTTTCGGTAAAGTCAGCTTCTTCACGCAAAGATTGTAGATTGTAATAAGGAGCTTTGAATCTCTGAGAAAATTTCTCACAAAAGGTAGTTTTTCCACTACATGGAGCACCGAAAACCAGAATTGCACGCGGTTTAGTCTTCTTTTTACTTTCCATATTGTGTGTATTATAGCATGAAGTAAGAGATGGTACAATTTATAAATTTTTAACTAGTTTAGATTTATTACCAATGGTTTTGATTTTTGAGTCAAACGGGGCATAATAAGGGGTGGTCATCATCGATGAGTTGGTTAAAAGGATTTGAGATGGAAAATAGAAAAGCCAGCAAATAAAATTAGCTGGGGCAAAAAGAAGCTCTGGAAGTATGTGAATGCGAGCAAAATATGAAATCATAACAGTTAAATCACAACAAATAAAGAGAGCGAAGCCAAAGAAATTACAG
>CAUUKK010000069.1:0-3565 GCA_963545805.1 uncultured Candidatus Saccharibacteria bacterium | reverse complement strand
GACTCTGAAGAAGCGAATTTTATCGGCTCAGAGCGGGGACTGCTATCCTATTATTTGGCTTGGTTTTTACCGGCAGCAGCAGTGGGTAAAATCAGCAAGAGTTATACAGTGGCTTCACTCTTTTTATTCGTCTATTTATATTTTGGAGTAGTAGCAATCTGCTATCTGATTTTTCGGTTTTTTAAGAAAGCAAGTTTAAAAATTTTGTTAATCTTGATTGCGATAACAGGAATTGATTTTCTAGCCTATTTCTTCGACCGATTATTAATTCGTGGAAACTTTGAATTTCCTAACATGATTAATTATATTGACACACCATTACAGATGTTCTCCTTTCATGGTTTTTTCACGTATTGGTTTTGGGTTTTTCATCAAGCGATTCCAATTTGGATTGTCACTATGCTACTAATGAATAATAAAAATATAAAACTTTTTGGATTATATTTATCACTTGCAGTAGCTTTTGCACCGCTACCCACGGTAGGTCTTTTATTAATAATGATACGTGAGCTAATAATTGATGTAAGAAAAGAGGGTTTTTCGGCGACTTTTAAGAAAGCTTGTTGTTTTGAGAATATTATTCCGGCACTAAGTGTTATACCAATTTTATTCCTATATAAACAAAACTCGAGTCCTGTGGGATTAATGTTTTCTAGGACATATATTGTTCCTCTCAGAGAATATCTACTGTCTTATGTAGTTTATTTAGTGTTTGAAGTTTCGATCTTCTTGGCAATTCTAACAAAGAAGAACAGAAGCACGGTGCTGTTTGCAATTATTTTATTAACGATTCTACCGCTCTTTTATCTTGGTGGAGGAGCAGATTTCGGCAATCGATCGACAATACCAATTATGATTCTATTATTTATTGAGACCGTAAATTTCTATCTAGACAAGACGGTAAAGAAATATCGATTATGGATTGTTAACTTAATACTCCTATTGTCTCTCCCGACAAATCTGACAGAAATTAATCGTTCACTAGTATATACTTACAAACAAGCCTCGGTGTACCGTTTTGAGAGTGATGATTATGGTTCTCTGGCAAACTTCGAGCATAATGAATCAAAGGTTTTCATCAAGAATTTTATTACAAAATATGAAATGGGACAGAATTTCTTTACAAGATTTATACTAAAATAAGAAGGGAGAGATTATGAAGAAATTTGAGAGACTATTTAAAATATTGTACGGTACTGGATTGTTACTAATTGGCTTTATTGTAGTTGATGTACTGGTTTCAGTGATTCTCTTCTGCTTTAGACTAAATATCTCGGTTATTAATTTTTGGTCCTCATTAATTATTACTTTAATTACCTTTACCTTGATCGGAGCAAAGAATAATAAGTCACAGATAAATAAACTACTAAGTATTGGTTTATTCATAGTAATGTTGTTTGGAGCGATTTTTGTGGCTAGCAAGATTTATGACTCCTCCTATGATGGAAATAGCTATCATAAGGGAGCGATTGGAATGATGGCACATGGATGGAATCCAGTTTATCAGACAGCGGAAGATTATAGTGATAATATTTTCCATATTCGAGGAGCTAAGATTTTTACCTGGATAGACCACTATCAAAATCTAAGTTGGATTTTTGGAGCTACAGTCTACCGTGTATTTGGGAATATTGAGACGGCAAAGTCACTGAATTTCCTATTGATTGGCGGAGCATTATTTATACTGATAAATTATTTTAAACGATTTAAATTTAAGAATTTACAAAGCATAGTCTTAGCTTGTGTAACAGTCTTTTCCCCAGTAGTGATTTCACAATTTTTCAGTTTCTACATCGACGGAAATCTAGCCATTACCTTCTATATCTATATTGCAACGATTAGCTTGATCACTTTTGAGCTAATAAAAAATAGACGAATTACGGTTGACCTATTATTCATCTTCTTCTTTAGCATTTGTATTTTAGCTAATCTAAAACTAACTGGTATTCTATTGATCGCAGCTGGTATTCTACCACTGGCCATCTATTTGACTATCCTTATGGTACAGAAAAAAATTAAGGCTGCCGACTATTATAAGTTGTTTGGAATGACAGTATTTTCGATACTTTTCTCAATCTTAGTGATTGGAAGTACTAGCTATGTAAAAAATACGCTTACGATGAAGAACCCCTTCTATCCACTACTTGGCGATAATCGCTCAGATATTATCACAACAATGCAACCTGCGGAATTAATGAATAAAAATCAGATTGAAAAACTATTGATTTCTGTGTTTTCAAGAAGTGATAATGTGCAGTTATATTCTTGGAAGGCACTTGAATATAAAATTCCACTAACTTGGAATAATAAAGAGATTAATAGTCTCAATATTACGGATACACGAATTGGCGGTTTTGGTATTTTCTATAGCTTTATCTTCATCTTAAGTATTGCAATAATTCTTGGTTACTTGATTACTGTTTTAAAAAATAAGAAGAAGACTGGGAGTGACGAGGCTATATATAAAATTATAATTAGTTGCGTCTTAATAAGTATTTTGCTTTATTTGGTATTACCTACGGAAAACTGGTGGGCTCGATACGCACCAAATATTTATCTACTAACCCCAATAGCCTTAGCGATCATATTAGGGCGAATGAACCAGAAGCCGGAAGATCATCTTGCGAAGATATTATCAGTAATGCTTGTGGTAACTATTATCTTAAACCAATTACCATTTCTATATTTCAGAGCGATTACGCCAGGGAGTAACCGGATCGTAAAAACGGAATTAATGGAGGCGAAAGCATATATTGAAAAGAATCCACAAAGTAAAGTAGTAATTAATAATCACTATATGGGCGTATTCTATAATCTTTTGGATCATAAAATCGTGAAGGCAGACGGAAGTAATTTTGAGTTTCTAAAACGAGAAATCGACGACGAAGCAAAAGAAAAACATCCACATGTTTTCTTCTGGGGGAGAGCTTTATATTAAAATAAAAGCCCATGTGGGCTTTTATTTTTTAGAAGAGATAAATTTGGATATTAGTTTAAGACCAAGGACTAAGTTGATCCTTCTTAACAAGAAATGATTCTTTTGCTAATAGCTTTAATGGAGTATCACTCTGGCTATCGGAATAGAATTGGTTGATTGAGGCGTCTTGGTATTGTTTCTTAAAGCGACGGACTTTTTCTTCACCACGACAATTCTCTCCCGTAATCTTCCCTGTTTTAGAATTCATTTTGGTGCCAATTAGGGAGATCTGAAGACGATCGGTCATCTCTTTTAAGATAAATTCCGGTGAAGCTGAGATAATAAGATCATTTGATTTCTTCTGTTTTAGGTACCATGGTTTAATCTTGGACTGATGATGATCCCAAAAATCGCCTAAATCTAAAGTACGAGTGGATCTTAGAAAAATAAAGAAGCGTTGTTTAAATTCTTTACGGCTAATAAGCTTGGCCTTAAAAAGAAAAGCTGAAAAGACTTGGTATGGGAGATAACCTAGTAGGAGCGGATTTTTTCGAACTTCATATTTCCAAAAATCTAAGGAAGCATCACCGTCATAGATAGTTTTATCAAAATCATAAACATTCATATTAAAGCCTAATGATTACCATT
>CAUUKK010000068.1:0-3680 GCA_963545805.1 uncultured Candidatus Saccharibacteria bacterium | reverse complement strand
CTGGTCGTTTCGTATTTTTTAGTACTTTCATTCCAAAATAACTTAACATCCGGTTTATCGAGTTAAGCGTCATTGAATCACAAAGTGTCCCCACTAACACTAGGTCCAAAAACCATTTCTCTCTTCCTGCCTCAATATATCCAAGAGAAACCATTTTCTGCATTACTAAAAAAGCCACTCCACAACCACAGAGCTCTCTTAATTCCGATTTCTCATCCCTCTTAGGATTAACCACCGCCACCGCCGACTTAGGTACCTCCTTCATAATTTCATGATGGTCCGTCACAATTACGTCCACCCCCATCGCAGACAGTTCATCTATTACTTCCGAATTATTACTTCCACAATCCACCGTCACGATAAGACTCGCCCCAAGTTCTTTAGCCTTTTCCTTCACTCTTCCACCCATACCATAACCATCAATAAAACGATCTGGCAGCATCACCTCCACCCTTTCGACACCACTCATTTTAAGACAGTCAAACATTAAAGCACTTGCCGTCACTCCATCCACATCGTAGTCACCGTAGATTAATACTGTCTCTTTATTATTCACCGCTTGGATAATTCGCTCACTCGCCTTTTTAATATCTGGCAACTCATCCGCAAGTCCCAACAAATATTTTGGATACAAAAAGTCTTCTGTAATACCCCGTTTTTTTATTAGCTGATCAAAAATATCATCCATGATATATCTTCTCTATTCTTTTTTACACCCAAAATTAAATCTTTATTAAAATTATTCTACTGAATAGTTTTACTCTGCTTTGAACTAGGAGCCATTTGCTTACTTTTTATCACGATTCCTTGCAATTCTTTTAAAATTGGAAACTGTTTATTTGTTTGGTAAATTGTTGTATTCCCCTTTTTTGTCACAATCAAGAAATTCCCTTTTTCAAGTCTTTTCAACTCTCTCTGAATATTTCCCGGATCTTCATGTATTAACTTCGACAACGCGCGCACATGCGTCTTAAAGTCTGGATACTTCGCAAAAACCACCAATATCTTTCGTCGGACCCGAGACGTAATGAATATATCCAACATATTTACCTCACTTTTGCTTCTTCTCTTTAGTATACCAAACAACAGTATTTCTCACAACGGCTGAAATTTTTATATTCTCCTCTATCTCCCCGCCCCGCATACACTCCACTATGCTAAAATAACATCAATGTATTACCAGGTTATTCCTACCAAAATCTTTCGTCAGGATCTTCATGCTCTTGAGAGTTTATTGACATATTCTTTTCCCGAAGAACTTAAATCCGGTCAAATCGTTCTTATCCCCTTAGGAAAATCAATTATTCCCGGTATTATTCATCATTCTATTAATCCTCCTAAAGATCCGTCCTTCCAAATCAAACCAATTAGCTCAGTTCTGCCCCTCCCCCCTCTCCCAAACCACCTCCTTCAAGCAGCAACTTGGCTCAGTCAATACTATCTCACTCCTCTACCTATCATTGCTAATCTACTTATTCCAAAAGGTATTACTAAAGACCGCCGTAAAAAATCTACCTCCTCAAGTTTAGAGAATAAAACAATACCAAAAACGATCCCACTAAATTCTTCGCAAAAAACCGCGCTCACTGCCTTAAACAATCTAAAATCACATACCAAGCTCCTGCATGGCATTACCGGCTCTGGTAAAACCAATCTCTACCTCACGCTTGCGATGAGTCAGTTTCAAAAACAGCAATCTAGCATCATTCTTGTCCCAGAAATTTCTCTCACCTCACAGCTGGTTCAGCAATTTCAATTTTATTTTCCCAACTCAGTCATCACCATCCACTCTAAACAGACCGAAGCGACTAGGCATCAAATTTGGCAATATATCGCAAAAAGTACCGATCCATTAATCATCATTGGTCCCCGCTCCGCTCTTTTTTCTCCAGTAAGCAATCTAGGTCTTATTATTATTGATGAAGCACACGATCCTGCTTATTATCAAGATAACCCCCCACGCTATTCAACCTTGCGACTCGCTAGCTTCATAGCGAACACTAAAAATATTGATTGCATATACGGTACTGCCACTCCCCTTATTGAAGATTTTTATCTTGCACAAAAAAATCACGCCTACGTTTCACTCTCGCAGAAAGCCAAAGAGACTGCTATTACTCCCGATCTACACCTTATCGATCTAAGAGACTTATCCTCCTTCTCTAAGAATCGATATTTTTCCGACCCCCTGATCAAAAATATTACTCAGAACCTTGAACAACATCAGCAAACTTTAATTTTTCATAATCGTCGTGGTTCCGCTCCGCTTACAATTTGTGATCAGTGCGGCTGGCAAGCGCTCTGCCCCAACTGCCTTTTGCCGCTTACTCTTCATAGCGATAAATTTAAACTCACCTGTCACACTTGTGGATATGAAGAAGTCGTACCTAAGTCTTGTCCAGTCTGCCAACATTCTTCAATTATCCATAAGGGATTTGGCACCAAGCTTCTTGAGTCTGAACTTAAAAAACTCTTTAAAACCGCCCGTATCGCTCGCTTTGACGCCGACAATACCACCGATAGCTCCTTAAATCATCTCTACACTGACATCAAATCTGGCGCCGTCGACATTCTAATCGGAACTCAGCTTCTCGCTAAGGGCCTTGATCTTCCAAAACTTGCCACCGTTGGTATCGTGCAAGCTGATGGCGGTCTTAGTCTTCCTGACTACTCCTCAGAGGAACGTAGTTTTCATCTACTTACCCAAGTCATTGGACGCGTCGGCCGTGGACACCTTAGCGAAGCTTCCGTTTTTATCCAGACCTTCCAGCCAGACCACCCTATCATTCATTTCTCCATGCAAAATGATTATATCGGGGCCTATCAATATTTAATTAAAAAACGTCAACAAGCCCACTTTCCTCCTTATTACTATCTTGCCAAACTTTATATTACACAAAAAACCGAGCAAACCACCATCCGTAAAATTCGTGAATTATACTCCCTTCTTCGCCCCCTGAAAGGCATTTATCTATCTGCCCCCACTCCAGCCTTCCATGAATTTTCATCAAGCGGTCATACTTGGCAAATCATTCTAAAATCTCCTTCTCGCCAAAATATCCTCTCCGCCATTAAAACCGTACATACCTTCCCAAATTTAAAATACACACTTGACCCCCCTTCCCTCCTCTAAGAATGACTAAAGAATCATCAAAAAACTCTTCTTCATATTGAGATACAACCTAAGATGTGGAGGCGATTTAGAAACTATGATTTATTTTTTAGGAGCTAAAACTACCTTAGTAGTTTTAAATTGAGAGATATTCCATTTCCTTCTTTAGAAAGAGTTAAAAACTTTTTCTAAAACTCCCCTCCACGTCTCAGGTTAAGTCATTAGAAAACATTCTAGTGACTTCTCGTCTCGTATCTCTAATTTCTAGTCTCTCTACCTAGAGTGTAAAACTATTTTTTATTTTTACAACCATAGCCACTTTATTTTCTTTTTTATCTCTTCTTATGCTTTATAAAACCCTTAAAAAATATTATAATATCCCTATGAAAATTATTACTGTGCCTGATCCACGTTTAAGACAACCCTCTACAAAAGTTAATCGCATTACCGATGAAACAAAAGAAATTGTTGATCAAATGATTAAAGCTAGCCTTGAATGGGAAAAACAACATCCTCACGAGCTTTCTGCTGCCATGGCCGCTCCTCAGCTTGGCATTAATAAACGCAT
>CAUUKK010000067.1:0-3783 GCA_963545805.1 uncultured Candidatus Saccharibacteria bacterium | reverse complement strand
CTGCTCTATCCAGCTGAGCTATGGCGCCAAGTACCTCTTTAACTATACCACAAAACATAGCTTTTGGGCTAAAATACCAGTTCTTTCCATTCTGTAATGCTAAAGTCTGCAAGATCTCTGATTTGATCAAGATCTCGTGTATTATGCGCATCCTCAATCGCGACCACTGTCGTTCCAGCCGTCTTGGCGGCCGTAATTCCTAGTAGGCTATCTTCAAATACCAACACTTTTTCAGGAGGAACTGCATAAAAATTGATTAATTGTTGGTAGACTTCTGGGTCTGGTTTCGGCATTTTTACATCATCCAAGGTTACGATTCGATCAAAATATTCATTTAGATTAATCTCTCTGCCAATTAACGAATTATTAGATGAAAAGAAGTTGATTTCTCGTCGTTCCGAGCTAGTGGCTATCCCTATTCTGTAGTTATATTTTTCCTTCAGATTTTTTATCACCTGAACCACTCCCGGTTTTGGCTTAACTTTACTTCGAATTCTTGGAAAAATTTCAGACACTTTCGCATAAATCTCTGGCAATGGCCTATTCCCATCACCGTATTTCCTGTCTAATGCTAAATAGTATTCGTCGTCTGAGTCACTGCGAGATTTATTTTTAATTTTGTCCCTAAACTCAATAATTTCATCTATCTCTTCCCAAACTCCATACAGTTCCTTGATTAGCTGCTGATCAAGTTCTCTATACGACCTCAGAGAGTCAGCTATCGTTCCGTCAAAATCAAAAACAATCAAGTCAAAATTTGTTAAAAGAGGCTGATTTTTTGCTCTCATACGTATATCATAACATAATAAAAAAAGAGCCATCTGGCTCAATAAAAATGGTGATCTCTGCGGGAGTCGAACCCGCGTTGACGGGATGAAAACCCGTTGTACTAACCGTTATACTAAGAGACCATACAAAACTGTACTGTTATTATTTTAACAGAAAATATTTATTTTTCAATAACCCTTTTAAGGATTTTTAAAAATTAACCCTCCTTACAGCTTAGAGCAAAAGTGATCTCATAATCTTTAGCCGAAAAAGGAGCTTTTGGCTTAATCAATGCATATGAACTATTAGTATCGCAAGCAAACTTATCGTGCGAAAAGTATTTCAGCATGTCTTTGTTATTTTTTTCGCTATAATCGAGCAATTTTCGTAGCTTCACTGGCGAAAAGCCCATCTGCGTATATTTCTCAAAATACTGCCCAAGATTTTCTTCCTGCCCCACCGATACATGGTCACGCGTAAAACGTTGGTAAAAATCATTTTCATAATAATCGCGAGCCAGCTCTTCCATCTTTTGATGCGCCAGTTTAGTGCTTGTCAAATTATTTTTCACAAAAATCGCCGCAATTACAACACCCAAACAAGTTAAGACTATCATTAAGCTTAGTATGCGTATCAACTTCAAGCTTCGATTGCTACATCTCATACCAGAATTATACCATAAGTATTTTATATTTTAATTCAACCGGTATATAATAAGCCCATGCAGAAATTTGCTAACGAACAGCAGATGATTGACTTCGGTCAAAACCTCGCCAAGACACTTGAAGCTCCCGCCGTGATTGAGCTCATCGGTGACGTTGGGGCTGGTAAAACCACGATCACCAAGGGAATCGCTCATGGTCTTGGTATTGAGGACGAAATCACCTCTCCTACTTTTACTCTTTCAAAACGCTACTCTTTTCAAAAAGCTGGCAAAGAGTGTTTTCTTGTTCATTATGATTTTTACCGTCTAAACGACCCCGGCATTATGTCCGAAGATCTTTTGGAAAATATTCAAGACGAAAACACGATTACTATTATCGAATGGGGGGATTCCGTTAGTAATCTTCTCCCCGAAAATCATTTGCGTTTTTATATTTCAATTAATGATGACGGTTCAAGGAGCATTAACGAATGAAACTCTATCTAGACACCTCCACTCCAGAAACTATTTTAAGACTTGACGAAACAGAATATCGTCTTCCATTAGGTAACCAACTCGCTGAACAACTTCTCTCCGTGATTCACCAAAAACTTTCTGAACACCAAGCGACTTGGACTGATCTCACCGAAATTACTTTTATGTCCGGCCCAGGCTCCTTTACTGGCTTACGTATCGGCGCTGCTGTTGTTAATACTCTAGCAGACCAGTTAAATATTCCACTCTATAAATCAACGGGTGAGCAAGTTCCAATTATTCTCCCAAATTATGGCCGTCCCGCCAATATTACGCCACCCAAAAAATAAGATTCTTTGTTATAATTATTAAAGAATAAGGGCATTACATGGATCAAGAAAAAAATATTTTTACAAACAACAATTCAACGACTATTGGTGGAGTTACCTTTGGTGGTGGTTCTCCTTCTCCAGCGCCCGCTGGTGCGTTTCAATCCACCCCTGAACCGGCAAATAATTCAAGTAATATCTTTACTACTTCCTCAAAGGATCCCTTCGCTGCTAGCTCAAATAGTCCATTTGGTGAAAATGGTTTTTCTCAAGCTGCCTCAGCTGGTACTCCGAATTCTAATAATCACCTCGCTCAGCAAGCTATCGCCAATGCCGCAAATCTTACTGCGCAGCAGGCAAAGAACCCCTCAGCTCCACAAAACGACCTAAACACTCCTCAATCCACTCTTAATGTTCCAGTTGTTTCTCCTACGCATTTCGATTTTCAAACCAGCGTTAATCCCACGGTCGCTCCCATCCCCGAGAATGAATTGCCTCAACCCATTGATCCTAAAACCGACCCTAAAGCTATTGCCTTAAAATCTCTCAAAAAAATGACCACCATGTCTCTCGTTTTTGGTGTTCTTATGGTGATCTTCTTAGTTCTCAGTATTGTTGGGCTTGTCTTTGGTATGTCTCAAGGTGATAAGATTACCACACTTGAGCAGACTGTTGCCGCGAAAAATAAAGTCATTAAAGCTGTTGAAGAGACTACCGGTGTCTCTAATATTAATAAACCTGAAGATGTCCCAGTCTATAAAGCTACTACTGGCTATATCTACTTAACAGATTGGCACATCAAGATTAAAATCCCAGACAATCTCACCAGTGTTAGCTATATCTTAAATAGCTACGCCTTCCGTAACTCAATCTGCTTTAATGCGGTTCAAAAAGGCACTCAATATAAACCATCCTTTGCTGATCCAGGTAAAAATCTTGGTCGTCAAGGTTGTCTCAGTCGTATTCCGGTTACTGATGGTGATTTTGATGCAACTTCTGGCATTCGTTTCGGTACCAAAGTTTTCACTTATAAAGACTACAATTATTTCTATGTCGATCCAGTTATTTTTAGTACTGATGGTGCAGAACAAGGGTTGGAAAATACCGCCAATCAATTAATTCGCAACATGCTCACTGATAATATCGAGCCATACGAATAAGAATATGTTACAATAAAATTATTCGGGGGATGATTTTATCAAAAAATGTAATTATTATATATTTTGTTTAAAAAGCTAATATCAGGAAAATATTAGCAAACCAAAAATAACAAAAAGAAAGAGGAGTATGGAGTTTGTCCCGATTATTATCGCCGCTATCGTTGGTCTTGGCGCCGGTGCTGGTATGGTTTTTGCTTATGATAAAAAGAATGAAAATGGTGGCAAAAACAAAGCTGATGACCTCGTTAGAAAGGCTAAAAACGAGGCTTCTGACATTGTCTTGAAGGCCAGAAAAGAAGCGGCTGATCTTGCTGAGAAATCAAAAAATGAAGAGGATTGCAGGCGCAAAGATTGGAAACAAACTGAAAAACGTCTTAGCGAACGTGAAATCTCTCTTGATAATAAATTT
>CAUUKK010000066.1:0-3986 GCA_963545805.1 uncultured Candidatus Saccharibacteria bacterium | reverse complement strand
GTTACCTTAACCATAATCACTGGAGTGCTACCGATGAGCTCCAGTTCCCCCATGGAAGTTGAGAGGGTAGTTTCAGAGGGAGTAAAGTAATAGTGGAGGTGATGATTAATGGACTGACGATAGACATATTCAGTTTGCTTCTCATCAGTTTGAAAAATTACATCCGCTTCACATTTCTTAAGAGCTTCTTTTAGCGAGGAGTATTGAAGCTTTTTACGATATTCTTTGGGGATAAATTGATTCCCTGCTACAACACCGACTACACGATAACCTTCTTCGGGGTAATCAAGCATTTGTGAAATTAGACGAGAAGTTGCCTTGGTATTGCCGATAATAATAGCGCGAAGCGAACCAATGCGCTGTTGTAAAATAATTCGACGGATGACCTTGAGAAAGAAACGGACGATGGTGAGCGAAAAGAAACAGATAACCATTGCATAAAAAGCAATAAGACGAACTGGAAATAAGTCTCCTTCAAGGAAGAAATCAAAGCTGATTAAAAACATGACACCAATAACAGAGGCGGCAAGGAGGCGCGAAGTTTCATGCCAATGAGAACGCCCTAGGAAGATTTTTTTATTATAGAGGCCGAGAATCGCTAAAATGATTAGCCAGACTGGTACCATGACGGCAACCGAAAAGGTAAATTTGAGCGGATCGGAGACGAAGTAGTATGGACGGCTGTCAATTTTTGTACGAATTAAATAAGCGAACAGAAAAGAGGCAATGATTGCCAAAGAATCACCAAGCATCAGACAGAAACGGAAAAATACAACACTAGAATCTTTTTTCATTTACAGTTATTTTACTCTAGAAAGAACAAAAGGTACAGAGCTTAAAACATAAGAAGGATATAAAAAACTACTCAACGGTGACTGATTTCGCTAGATTGCGCGGCTGGTCAACATTATTGCCCTTAGCTACAGCCATGTGATAAGCGAAGAGTTGATTGAGAAGATTAAAGAGAATAGGCGTGAGGACGGTGAAGTTTGTCTCAATTTTAATTATCGACTCCACCGGTAAATCAAAATCGGTATCCGTAAAGACGACAACATGGCCGCCGCGAGCTAAAACTTCTTGAATGCCGGAGAGAGACTTTTGAAAGAGGAAGCCAGATTGCAAAATAACAACTTCAAAGAAGCGGTCGTCGATAAGAGCAATGGGGCCATGCTTGAGTTCACCGGTAGGATAAGCATTTGCATCGATATACGAAATTTCTTTTAGTTTTAAAGCCCCTTCGAGAGCGATAGGATAATTGGCATCACGACCAAGATAAATGGCGTGCTGATAATCTTTATACTGATGTGCAAGATCAGACAAAATGGAGTTAGATGAATGAAGAATTCTGGCAATTTCATCGGGAAGCTGAGCAATTTCATCAATAATAGGCGCAAGGAGGCGTGAATTTACACCTTTTGCTTCAGCAATGGTTAGGCCAAACATCAAAAGAGCGGTAACCTGCGAAGTGAAGGCCTTGGTGCTGGCGACAGAAATTTCAGGACCAGCGTGAACATAGGTGCCACCATCTACCTCGCGAGCAATCGTGGAACCAATAGCATTAACAACCCCAATAGTTTTAATTCCCTGCCCCTTGATTTCACGAAGACAAGCTAAGGTATCTGCAGTTTCGCCGGATTGAGAAATGATTAGCGCAACTGAATGGTCTGGTATATAAGCATGACGATAGCGATACTCTGAGGCAATGACTGGCTCGATTGTTACATCTGGCAAAAACTGTTCTAAGAGATATGCGGCAGTTTGAGCGGCATAATAGGCAGTACCACAGCCGACCATGATTAAATGATGAATGGATTTGAGTTCTTTAGGGGTAAGGCCGGGGCCACCAAGATGAACGAGGTGCTCTGACTGATTGATACGACCTCTTAAAGTTTCTCTGAGACTGGTCGGCTGCTCCATAATTTCCTTGAGAAGAAAATGATCATAACCACCTTTTTGAATAGCGGAAAGATCGGTGAGAATTTCTTCGACCTGAGCTGATACTGGCTGCAGGTCAAGTGTCTTCACCTCAATATGGTCTTTTGAAACAAGAGCAATTTCGCCATCATTGAGGTAGATAGCTTTTTTGGTGTGACCAACAAGGGCGGAGGCGTCAGAAGCGATAAGGGTTTCCTGATCGCCAACACCAATAACAAGAGGAGAACCGGAACGAGCGACCACAAGATGTTTAGGATCAAGCACACTTAAGACTGCAATGCCGAAAGTACCTTTAACTAGTTTGAGAGCCTGAGTGACGGCATCCTCGAGACTAATACTACCTGATTGATAAAAACTATCAATAAGAGCGGCTAGAACCTCTGTGTCAGTATCTGACTGAAAATTATGAGAGGTAAGCTGCTTTTTAAGATCTTGGTAATTCTCAATAATACCGTTATGGACAAGAAAAATTGAACCAGCTTGATGAGGATGGGCGTTATTTTCAGTGGGATTACCATGCGTAGCCCAACGAGTATGACCAATGCCGAGATGATCGGAGGTACGATGGTTTTTAATTTTTTCCTCAAGATTTTTGATTTTACCAACAGCACGAAGCAAGGTGGGTTGTTTCTCTTGATTTAAAGTAACAATACCAGCCGAGTCGTAGCCGCGATATTCAAGTCGTTTTAAGCCTTGAAGTAAAAACTCCTGTGCATCTTTTTCTCCGACATAACCAACAATTCCACACATAAGTGAACCTCCTTAATGAGGGTATTATAGCACTACGTTAAAAATTCTAGGAAATGTTTTTATTTTTTAAGATGAGATCTGCGAGATCAAGAGCATTTTTAATTGCTACATCCATATCCCAATAGCGATAAGCACCTAAGCGGCCACCAAGAGTTACGTTTGGATAGCGCTCTTTTAGAAGTTCTAGATATTTTTGATAGAGCGCCTCGGATTCGGCATTATTGACCGGGTAGTAGGCTTCCTTCCCTACTTCATAGTCAGCCGGATACTCCTTACAGAGATAGGATTTTTTGGAAGATAGAACTTCGGGTTGATGGATTTGATAATATTTATAATCATGAGTCCTAGTGTATGGAATATTTTTATCTGCCTCATTGATGACGGTGCAACCAAGAGATTCTTCGGTCCATTCTGTCTCAAAGCGAAGACTACGATATGGTAAAATACCAAGCTCATAATTTAGAAGTTCATCGACTGGGCCGGTATAGATGGTTTTGAGCATCTTAAGATCTGCTGGGAGGTCTTTAAAACTGGTGTTTAGACGAACTTCGATATTTTCTGATTGGAGCATATTTTCAACGATCTTAGTATAGCCATCTTTTGGAATACCTTGATATTTAGCAGAAGTAAAATATCGATTATCATGGTCAAAGTGGACTGGGATGCGCTTTAAGATTTTGTCACTAAGGTTTTTGGCATCGGTGCCCCATTGTTTTTCAGTATAATTCTTGATGAAGGCTTGATAAAGTGGTTCACCAATTAAAGTGATTCCCTTTTCTTCAAGATTCTGAGGCTCGTTGATTTGATATTTTTTAATGTCTTTTTTAATTTCTTCAGCAATAAAAGCCTTTGCTTCTTTGGCGGTAAAGTTTTTACCATATAAGAGATTGATGGTATTAAGGTTGATTGGCATTGGGTAAAGATTGCCATTATGGCGAGTTGAAACAGTGTGGATATAGTTGTTAAATTCGGCAAATTTAGTAATATAGCCCCAGACTTCGTCACTTTCGGTATGAAAAATATGTGAACCGTACTGGTGAATTTCAATCCCAGTTGCTTGATCCTTGTAAGAATAGGCGTTGCCAGCAAGATGATGACGACGATCAATAACTAGAACTTTCTTCCCGGCAGCAGCGAGCCGCTCAGCAACAGTGGCGCCAAAGAAGCCCGCCCCAACGATTAGATAGTCGTAATTAATAAGATTCCTTTCTAGCTAAACAACTTAAGGTAGGCGTCAGCGACAACTTCAGGATCACCTTCTTCAATAATTTTACCTTGATCGATAAGGATGACACGATCAC
>CAUUKK010000065.1:0-3999 GCA_963545805.1 uncultured Candidatus Saccharibacteria bacterium | reverse complement strand
AAATCATAGGAAACTGATCACGCTTGCATCACCCTTTCTCTTAATTACAGAATATTTACTCGGTTGGCTATCATTTATGCCGCTGATTCAGGCTGACTATAATTATTTCTCAGTGGCTCTCATCGCCGATCAACTTTCAGCTATGAAGGTTTGGTCACCACCAGAGAGTCCAAGATTAAGGAACAGACCAAAAAAGATATTACTGAGCAAATACGACCAGTTTCTCGACAATCAAGCAATCGAAAGCTATTACAAAAAGGCGGAGATCAAATATATTGATTGCATGCACGGCACCATGGCGGACCCAAACGACGCACAGATTTACATGCAAGGACTCCGGAAACTATGCGGCAAAGAAACCATTACAGATTACCCATATCCCTGGACAAGGGAAAAAGTAAGATAAGTAACCCGTAAACCTAAGGTACAAATATGCGTCGGACCACTCCGGCGCTTTTTCTTTCCTCGATAGACCCATACAGTAACTTTCATCGGTGACTCCTCCAAATAACAAATATAAAGCCAAATACTCCTCATCGAAATCTCCTAAAAATACACAAAACTTACCACAAAAACTTGAAAAAACCACTCTAAATTGCTATAATACATTTATTCAAAGTATGCTTGGCGCGAGCCAAATACCTTGAGTGCGCTAGGACGGAGTGCGAACGACAGCCTAGCATTGCTGGAGTAGTCTAGCGGCAATGACAAGAGACTGTAAATCTCTCGGGTTACACCTTCGTAGGTTCGAGTCCTACCTCCAGCACCATTTTAAGACAAGCCATTTTAAGATCAAATTCGGTCTTATTTTTTTATAAAAAAAGAAGCCCCTATTCGGCTTCCTTTTTCAGCTTTTCTTGGTATTCGACCCAATTAAATCGTTCCAGAATCCGATCAACCAGATCAAGCTCAGTAAAAATATCAGGATAAGCCTTTTGAAATTCGCTAAAGACTTTTGCGCGAATATTTTTGACATTTTCATTTCCGCAAAGCAAGAATATTGTTTCTGGCGAGATCTTTTCGTCGCCTTCTTGAAGTAATGCGTCCAAAGTTTTTCTCTCTAACGAGTACGGAGCATTAGCATTAAAACCATAGCTAAGGATATCCGCATTACACGCCTGCTCTAATGTCGCACTGTCATTCATGAGTAGAGTTAGCCATTCCACGCTCGCTTCATTGATAATCCGGTTTGCCTCAAAAACATCATCCTTCCGATCGCTTTTGAAATCCGATTCAAAGACATTTCTCGTGATAATATGCGTTTTTTCATGATCCAAGACATGCTTAAATGCATTATTATCCAATTCACTAACATCATCATCACTAGACAATACATTAGGCCCAAAACCAGTATCTATCGCATAGGTAATCTCTGGATAATAACTATTCGTGTCATTATGAAGTTCCATATACACATCAAGCGATGTGCAACAACCAGCATTATCTCGTTCCCGAAAAACATCCACCACGCGATATTTTATTTTATGTTCGGCAAATCTAGACATTTTCTGAGTAGTAGACTCTGGCAATACACCATCCGAGACTAATTTCTGTACTGCATTTATGTATGTTTCATCATGTCGGTTTGCAGCTGGTAGAAAATACTCTCTGGCATACCTCTGCATTGCATAATCATACCATCTTGCAAAATCATGAACATTAGAAACCTCAGATTTTCTCAAGTCTTCGATGTAAGTAAAGTTTCCCGTCTCATAGTCACGATTCCATTCGTTACTTTCTTCTTCTTTTAAGAAGTTCGAAAGCCACTGTCCATTTCTTTTACTATATAGTTCTGACAGTTTCCCAATCAGTCCATCAAGACACGCTTCCTGCTTTAAAGTTAACCCTTCAAATCGATCAAGATACTCATACCCCTCTAGATTTTCTTTTCCATATTCATAGATTTTTGATACAGACTCAATACGATTGGGGGCAGATTCTTTTTTCATAAATAAATCATAACACCAAGCATAAAGGGAATCAATAGCGCTACTTCGGTTCTATTTTAAGGAACAACTCTAAACAAACAATGTACTCGTTGCCTTGAAATATATCAAGTTTTATGTCATAATAAATAGCGTCAAAAAAAGACATTCGTACCTTAATAAAGTTGGATCCTCTTTTAAGTTACTCTGGGTAGTATCAAGCCAATCTCTATTGGTTGGTTTTATACTACTTAGAGTAGTGATCAATGTGGGGAAAATCCCCTTAATTCTACAAGAGCATTGACGTGACCCCTATAGGGGAAGGAGGTTTTATGTTATATTTGAATAAAGCAGTGGATGTAGCCACAAGAGAGTTCAAGTTCGGCGTTGTAAATGGCATCGCCCTTGGCGAGCACGGCCGTGGTCGCCAGCAGATCTTTCTTCCAACTCCAAAAGGGTTGGAAGGATCAATCGGTGGGTTAAGATCCGATCTTACCATTGGTCTCTCAAAGGCTGGCAAACCACGCATCAATTACGGAAAGGATAAGGACATCTATTTAGCCTTATCTAGCGAGCGTGGCTACACTCGCCGTGGCAACGGAGTCATCAAGACTCCAGTTGGCCAGGAAGTGGAGTTAATCGCTCGCGGCAACGGCGCTGACGGCGACGCCGGCCGCATTGGCTACTGGGATGTCGTCGTAGTTAAGGCCAGAGAGGGTGACGTTTTCCGCGTCACCTGGGGAGGCTCAGGATATGGCTATGAACCAACTTTCTATGTGGTTCATAATGGCCAGGTCCTTGAGGCCGACCAACAAGAGGTCGAAGACCTCTACGAAAGCGTTGGCCTTGAGATGCCGTTCAGTCTTACTTTTGAGGAAAGACGAATGGTAGTTGACCTTAAGGAATGGAAAACCATCTAGCCCCGCCCTCCCCACAAAAAGAACACATCCAACTTTTACCCCCGGTCACCCCGGGGGATTTCTTTATCTAAATAAACATACACTCACATATCAGACTCAACCTGATAGTGTTTTCCCTCGATAAATTCATCAAAGCCGAACTTTAATAATTTTCCCACTTCCGTAAGATTATAGCCTATGTTATAATCAAAACACGGAAAAATGCCGCCTTAGCTCAGTGGTAGAGCACTTCCATGGTAAGGAAGGGGTCTCGAGTTCAAATCTCGAAGGCGGCTCCATGAGGAGAAAATAACAAAATAAAACCCGCAGGGGTTTATTTTTTATTTTCGACGAATGGAGTAGCCGCGAAGCCAGGCGGCTCCATGAGAAGAAATAAAAAAGAAGAGTTCGAAGAACTCTATTTTTATTTTTAAAATTTAAAACTTAGAACTTGTTCTATATCATTGAGATTTCTCCGCTTAGTTATTTTTGCAATTTCTCTTGTATCGCAGTAATAAATTGTTCATGAAAATTAACATAGAGTACCTTGGCGCGCTCTTGAACTGACAGTGATGGCGCAACGGCGGCTTGATCTGCAGAGACCTGCTCGATAGCCGTCTGAAATTTTGTGCACATGCGGTCGTTATATGACATACCGCCATTTTCATCGCCATACCCTATTACATCATTTACTTTTTCTGTTAAGCGAGGTGGTTTGCCTATACGTTTCTTAATTTGCGGATTCTCAGCGAGTATCTTGTTTAAAATTCCAAAATACCCGTCAAAATTACCATTATCAATATAAAATACCATTGCATCGGCACGATCCGCAAATTGATTTATCTTGAACTCGTACGGAAGCCCAGATTCTCTGCAAGCAGATACAAATTTGCCAGCAATGTCGTAAGTATCCATCGGTTCAGCATTCAAATAAAGTCGTCCATCAGCACGAATCGGTTGTTCTAACCCAACTTTTTCATTTTTTGACGAATAATAGTTCCAGCCGCCTCCGCTGTCGTGGTTATAGGTCAGGTGTCGTATTGTAACGTCAAGGCCGTCATCATCGCCATCAAAACAGCCTGTCAAAAATTCAGACATATTTTTCGGATCATTTCCACTTATCAGATAATTATGTAATTTTTTGAGCGATTCGCAGGTTTTTGGATTCTCTCCAT
>CAUUKK010000064.1:0-4118 GCA_963545805.1 uncultured Candidatus Saccharibacteria bacterium | reverse complement strand
ATCGGCAAAATCATCACCACAAGTGAGTTCGCCATCGTCAATGTCACAGCTGTTGAGATTACATTCATTGAGATTATAGGCGGCAGCGGATTCATTGGGGTAGACCGCGACAGACTCGATAGAGTCTGAGTCGAAAGTGGGATCATCGTAATCCGAATCATAGAGCACTTCAGTGTCACTGAGCTTTGAAACATAGTCGGGGGCTAATTGAGCTTCGTCGATTTGCGAAACGTAATCGGCAAAATTTTGATTTTCTTCGTTCATTACTTTCATTATAACCTAGATTTTCCGAGTGGACTGGAAATAAAAAAGAGCCGACTGGCTCGATTTAGTTTGGTACACCCGGGGGGATTCGAACCCTCGGCCCTCTGTTCCGAAGACAGATGCTCTAATCCGCTGAGCTACGGGTGCAAGTGAGGTTTACCCTCTCTTTAATTTTACCATAGAACAAAAAAATACGCCGAAAAATTCTCGGCGTACCATGTTTTCAAAGGGCAATTAATAAATTGGTTAATTGCTTAAGGTTAGAATTTGAAGTAAGATCCGGAAGCTTAGAAACTTCCTTGAAGGCGGCTGCGATATGTCCTAACGGAATATATTTAATTTTGCAGCCAGAGAAAAGTTGTTCATTTTCAAGCTCTTGAGCTTGCAATTCTTCGGCATCCTCAATAAGGCTGCCATCGGTTTCATAATTTAAAAATTCTTGATATCTTTGCTCAGCGAGTAGCATGCGCTTATTCTTGAGGTCGTTCTGGAAAGCTTCCACCAAAACATGGTCGATTTTTTCAATCTGATTGCAAAATTCATTAACCAGACCCCAGAATTCCTGGCGGCGCTCTTCGGTACTTCTGACATATTTCAGAAACATCGGTTGACGAATCAAGCAGTCGATGTTCGAATAAATACCATTGAAGCGCTTCCAACTTTTGCTGTAACAATCGATCACGTCCTTCAGCCGGCGAATATTACCGGTGTCAATCCAGCGGCGTTTGAAAAACTGGCAGGACTCGGTCGTGAGCGTGATGTAACTAATGTCGCTTACGATTTGATCAGACAAGCGGAAGAGTTGATCTTGGTCGAGAATGGTTTTCTGACCGTCGGCTTCGGCTTTCTTCCTCTGATTTTCAATAATTTTCTTCCAGCGGGCATCTGTTATATCATTTATTTTTTCGCGATTAACATTGAAGTCGTTGATATACAGTTCGATGCTTTTCAGTACGTTCTTGTGTTCGTGAAAAATTTTCTCCACGTACTCCAGTGTGTTACAAAGTGATCCGGCCATTAAGGTAATTCCCTGATCCATGTTTTCCCTCCTTTGAAAATGTGAATGTTCCATCTACGAACGTATAGAAAAATTATGCTACAATTCGCAGTAAGGCTATTATAGTACATTTTGGGGGAAAATGAAGAGGTGCGTATAAGGTTCAGCATTTTTACGACACTTCATGAGGAGTTTTTAATCCTATTCCTAAATGGATTATATTATATTTATAGCATCTAATGAAACTATTAAGCTTGCAATCAATAAATTTTATCTCCTTGTTAGGATTATATTGTTCAATACGTTTTTTCTTTAAGGCTCTATTAAATCTCACAATATGTGCATTTTTATTTGGATGAGTTTTAGAGGCAGAACTAAGTGTGGGAATATTCCATTTTACGCATCGCCAACGAAAGACTTTTCCAAGCGTCCTGGATGACCTACCAGGATTTTCCAACAATACATTTTGTTGCATCCTCCACTTTTTTATCCAACGATAGATAGTGGACCTATTTTTACCGAATCTTCTGGCAACTTGCGCAATACTTCTTTTTTCTAAAATCACTTCTTGCATTGCATTGCCTCTTGATTTTTCTACATCTTTACCTCTATAATATGCCATAAGGTAGTCCTTTCTTATTTATAGTTAGATCCTAGAAATAAGTTTAAGAGCTACCTTATTTTTATGCAAGATTTTGTTGCAAAGGCTGTGAGTTAATACGAAAGTCTTGTGAATATTTGCCATCTTTTACATATTGATCAGTAACAGACTTGAAGTTCTTTTTTATTTCACTTTGTTTACCAATTTTAAGTGATGCAAGATTGGTATAAAGTTCACCGTATCGTTTTATCTTTTGTTTTCTATCATATGACGAGCTTTGGATTTACACTAATAGTTACCATTAAGACCATGATTGCAATAAATGAACTGTTATAAGAATAATATTTTTCGTCTTCTTCATATTTCCTACAATTTAATCTTTACTTCATCATCAGGATAGTATGATGATGGTCTGTAATGTAAAACTAAACCCCTATCGCCTCTAGGAACTTCAAAAACAAGTGATCCTGTTTTCTTACCGCCCTTAATTAGATCTCCATTTCCAAGGTCATCATCATTGGGTATAATCCAGGCATATGATTCCATTGCACCGTTAGAATCTTGCATTTTCCAATCCCCAGAACTGTACTGAAGATTATCATTGTCATTGTTCTCAATAAGAAGATTTACCTTAACGAATTCTTTACCCTTTTTAGGTACATAGTAGCTATTTCCTGTATTATAGTTATGCATAACAGATTTTACGGATATTTCTCTACCCTTAAATGAGATTACATCGCCAATTACAAAATATTTTTTGATTTCTGTTTTACTAGCATTTGAGTTATTACTATTTTCGCCAACTACAAATTGTTTTTTTGTGTCTTCTTGACTAGCATTCGATTTATTATTATCTTCGCTAACTACGGAGTCTTTCTTGGTGTCTGCTTGGTTAGTATTTGAGCTATTATTGTTTCCGCATACTTTTGTTCCGTTATTCTTTCCTTGCTCATAAACTCCAATTATAACAATAATTACTATCACCCAGAGCCACCACTTTTTATAAACTGGTATCTTGTCGGTTGTCGTAGACTTTTCTTCCGCCATGGCGAAATCTCCTAAAGATTAAATTCTATTATTCCAAATATACAACAATTCTCATAGCTTGCAAGCATAAGGGATGCGAAGAGATAGCGTTATATGATATGTTGTATAAAATACAACCAAAATGTATAAAAGATTGTTATAATTAAGGTATTAGATTAACGCGTCTTTACTAAAAATAACAAAAGAAGGAGATGAATATGGGCGAGATTAAAAAAACTCCGATGGATGTTCTAAACTTCTTTTTGAAGCTTCAACAGCTTGATGATGATGAAGGAGCTGGAGATGTGATTACTAATCTAAAAGCACAGAAGTTATTATATTATGCACAAGGAGTCTCTTTAGTCAAATTAGGCACACCTCTATTTAATGATGATTTTGTTGCGTGGCAACATGGACCAGTAATAAAGGACCTTTATCACATACTAAAGCGTTTTGGAAGTAACCAAATTATTAGTATTCAGGATTTAAAAATAAATAAATTTACAGATGAAGAACAAGATTTACTTGTGAGTGTATATAAGACATTAGGGCAGTTTTCTGCTTGGAAACTTCGAGATATGACCCATGCAGAAGATCCATGGAAAAATACAAAGATGGATGATGTAATTACAAAAGAGTCGATTCGGGCATTCTTCTCTAAGAGATATGCTGGAATCTAGTCTTGAGAAACAATAGACTAAAGAAAAAGCTTGGTAGGGATACATCAGAACATGCCTTGCCAGACTTGTATGAAATTTCTGATAGTGATTATTTTATTTTTTCGTTTAGATATCTCCAGAAAGACTATGGACTAGAACATAAATGTTTAACCAAAAAATACAAGTTACAGTTATTAAACAAGCTTATAGGGACTACAAATATGACCTGGTTGCAACTTGAACTAAAGAACAAAAGGGATGGTGAAATAGAGAGAATACCTAAAAATTGCCTCAAAAAGGCTCTCCCTTCTGTAGTGACAGATGATATCGATAAGCTTTATGTATTGAGGTTCGCTTCCCAAAAATGCAGGCTAATAGGATTTAGAAGAAGCAATGTATTCTATGTATTATTTATTGATCCCGATTTATCATTATATAATCATTAAAATTCTACTGTAGGATAAAATTTTATTTTCCTACTGGACGAATTGCGCAAAAAATGATAAAATAACGAATGAGTCGGGCCGGTAGCTCAGCTGGTTAGAGCACGAGCCTCTTAAGCTTGGTGTCG
>CAUUKK010000063.1:0-4139 GCA_963545805.1 uncultured Candidatus Saccharibacteria bacterium | reverse complement strand
GGTCATTGAGTCCTTCCCTGTGGCGGTATTAGGTGAGATTTTCTTAAAGGTTTGATAACTGGGTTCTTTGATGAAGGCAGGCTTAGGTTGAGTAGGAGGAGTGTTTTGAATCGTGGCAACATCTTCTTTATGGAGCTGGCGACCAGAGTCGGAGAGTTCTTTCTTGTATTTTTCACTCTGTTCGATAGTGGCACGAATTTCAGCCTCGACCTCGGCGCGAGCTCTAGAGAAGAGGTTGCGGGAGTTGGTAATGATTGCATCTAGGTTATCTGTGGAAGCTTGAGGGATGTTGAGTGTAGTCGCAGAGAAGGCTGGCGCTTTTTCACCATTAATAATCATGGAGATCACAAAGTGACGGTTATTCATTTGGATTAAATCAGAACTATCAAAGGTTGGCTCAAATTGTTTAACTAGGATTGGAGCGTCATCGGCGGAAACACGGAAGGAGATGGTGGTACCGACGTTGCCAAAGACGGCGTCACGTACGGAGTCGGTCATCTGAGCAATGTATTGGTTGGCCACGGTGAGATTTAGGCCATACTTGCGAGCTTCAGAGAGAATGACGGAGAATGAATCGGTGGCGAAGTTTTGGAACTCATCAACGTACAGATAGAATGGGCGGCGTTTTGAGACGTCTGGAATATCTGAACGAGACATGGCAGCTAACTGAATTTTGGTAACCAAGAAGGAGCCTAGAATGCCAGCATTGTCTTCACCAATTAAGCCTTTGGAGAGATTAACGACAAGGATTTTTCCTTCATCCATAATCTTGCGAACGTCAAAGCTGGAACGTGGCTGACCGATGATATTACGAATGATTGGGTTAGCGGTGAAAGCACCCACCTTGTTAAGGACCGGAGCGATAGATTCGTTGACCTGTTTTTCGTTCCACTGTCCAAACTCTTGTTTCCAGAATTGAAGCACTGTTACGTCGGTACAATATTCAAGGGTCTCCTTGCGGAAATCTTTATCTGTGAGAATACGGGAAATATCTAACAGGGTGGAGTCAGGGCGATCAAGAAGAGCTAAGAGAGTGTAGCGGAGGATGTGTTCAAGTCGAGGGCCCCAGGAGTCGCCGAACATGCGTTTAAGTACGCCAATTACTTCAGAACAGACGTTGGGTTTTCTGGTAGGATCAGAAAGTTCAAGAGGGTTAAAGGCGACTGGATATTGAGTATCAGCTGGGTTGAAGTAAACAACGTCTTTAATGCGATTTTGGGGAATGAAGCGCAGGTTATTGACTGCGAAGTCACCGTGCGGGTCAATAATACAATAACCCTGGTTGTAAAAGATGTCAGAAAGAGCAAAGAGTTCTAGGAGACCAGATTTACCAGCACCAGTCTGGCCGATGATATAGACGTGCCTAGAACGATCTTTTCTTAACATACCAAATTGATGATTGATGCCACGAAAGTTGGTGAGACCAAAAGCGGAGATGTTCTCATCGGTACTAGCGATACCAGTAATGAGGGGAAGTTTGGCTGGTGGCTCAGCGGTTTTGGAGGTAGCCCAGACAATGTTTGGTGTTTCAACTGAGGTGTGTGGGAGATGATAGACGCTGGCTAGCTCGGAAATATTGAGGATAAAACCAGAGTTTGTGAATTGACGCATTTTGTAGGCATCAAGATCTTCCTTATTGAAGCTTCCGCCAAGCTGTTTGAAACCGTTGAGGTTGGTGGAATTGAACTGCTTGAAAGTGCCGACAAGAGCCTGCATATTGAGTTTGGCGTTAATTTCGCTATTGCCAAGATAGGCTAGACGGATTTTAACCTCGTATCCAAGTTTAGTGGCCTTTTGTTCGGCAGCACTGACCTGGGTTTTAGCCCGTTCGGAAAGTTCGATCTTAGTGTCAGAGGTAGTACCGCCAGCGGGTGGAGTCCAGAGGGCGGAAATAGCCTGCAAGATCCAGGTGATGTCAATATTGAAGAAGCGAAAAGAATTTTTGCCAGATTTAATAACTTTTATCCAGTTGTCGGTATCCTTGTGCCAAGAATCAGCGATTGGGCGAGTGAGGATTTGAATCCAGAGCTCTTCAGAGTGATCAGAATCTAGTTTTGCGAGAGTGCCAGTAATACCAGCCAAAGGATCCACTTCAAAGCTTTCAAAAGTTTTAATAGGGAGGGCGGTGTTTTCTGTGAGTCCTAATTCTGCCGTATAGATTACTTCATGTTTTTCACGGTTATCGACGTAATCGTGATCAATGGTATAGATTTGGACGGTTGGATATTGAGCGTAGATTTGACCTTCAACAAAGCTCTGTAGGGTTTTTGGGGTCCAAACATAGAAACGAATTTGGCCGCCAGTACTAACTACTTCAAAACTGAGATGTTCTTGAACGCCACCAGAACCTTTGAGTGATTCGGAGTCACGTAAGATACCATGTAGTGAGGCAAACATCTGTTCGGCGGAGAGCTCTTGCTTGTCGTTAGTTTTTGGAATCTCCAGCATCAAAAGTACGGAGTCAACGTTAAGAACTTTTAGTTGGTTGATTTTCTTGTAATTACGGTAGGTTAAAATGCCTAAAATAATTACAATTGGAAGCCAAATAATTGGCATTAAAAGAAAGTGGAGAATTTCAATGATCATATCTATAGTTTAGCATAGAAAAGAATAAAAAGCTTATCATTTTGGGGGTGTTTTAAGGGGGAGATATTTATTTTTCAGCTTTTGCGACGGTATAGGTATTTTTGTCGACTCTTTGATAGAGCTTCTTGTTTTGGAGATTAAGTAAGACGGTGGTTTCCTTAACCTTGCGAACCTTAAGGACGTTTTTTACTATTTCTTCCCTCGTGAGTGGAGTATTAGCCTCCTCAAGGATGCTGGTGATAATTTGAGAAACTGTTCCCTTTTTGTATCCCCAGTCACGTAGAGCATAGATTCCTCGCCCGATGAGGACGAAACGGGGGTCTTTGATTAGCTCGTTATGAATAGCCTGCAGAGTAACGTCTTTTTTACGAAACTTGGAAGAAGAAATGGCACTAGCGATATTATTAAAGTGCATAGGCTCTTTTTTATTTTGTAAGATGACATAGATTTTATCACGGATATTTTTTGGATTGACAGTTGGCCATTTTGTGAGACCCCACTGGTCGTCTAGGGATGATAATTGTTTGGAGATTGATGCAATAGCGCGAATATAGTTAGGGTGCTCATAGTTTAGCTGATTGTCAAGCTCTTCCAAAGAGAGAGGAGCTTTCTTATTTTTAATAAGGGCGACAATCTCGTCAATTTGTTTTTTGATAGTTTTTTCGTCACCGTAATCGGAAATACCAATGGCGCCATAATATTTTTCAGTTTCCTCAATTAGAGTGAGGCTGGCAGAAATTTCGCCGAGAAAGATGAGGTAAGATTTTTCAAGATTAGTTGCTTCATGGCCATAGATTTTGTTAGTTAAGACGGAAATCTTAGCGATTCTTCCCTCTTCGGTGAGGTTCCTGATAAGAATTTTTTCGGCTGCAGCAAGTTCAGGAATTTTACCATCTTCGGCGGCGATACGAAGTCGAACGATAATGGCTTTTTCAAGTTGCCTAACACGTTCTCTGGTGATAGAGAGATAATCGCCAATTTGTTCAAGGGTCTCACGATCGCCACTTAAACCAAAGCGACGAGAGATAATTTCTTTTTCACGATCTTGTTCAATGATGCTCAAGCTGCCCTGAACGGCTGCTTTGATCACATCTTCGTATTGACCCATCTTTAGATCTTCTTCCCTTCTCCACCACTGACTAATACTGAAATTTATAGTATAATAACATTAAAATATAATTTGTCAAGTAATAAAATATTAATAATACTGACTTTGAAATGTGCGGTCTTAACTTACTTTCTTTTTAGGTTTTTATGTTTTCTATTGTACCATAAATTTTACACATATCCTAATTAGTTTTATATAAATATAAGAATAAGCATTTTTATGGTGTGGTATTTTTTGCGCTTATTGTAGAGACGAGAGGTGATAAAAAGCCTATGAGCATGTTGTAGATAAGATGTTTGGAGGAGATACAAAAATATACCCTATACTGGGTATATTTTATAGTTTTTAATTAGTTATTTTTTGTGCTAGATTTTTTGGTCGCAGCCTTTGTTGTGGCTTTTTTAGTGGTAGATTTAGTAGTCTTCGTAGTTTTTGTAGCTTTTGC
>CAUUKK010000062.1:0-4228 GCA_963545805.1 uncultured Candidatus Saccharibacteria bacterium | reverse complement strand
AAGGATCTAGGTAATGTCCTTAAGCAGATGGACTCCGTTGCACCAATTACCTCTAATGGCGTCAAGTCCGCTACAGAATTAGCTCGCGAACAGGAAAAGACAACGGCTAAAAAGCCCGTGGAGCAGGGAAACACTAATATTAGTAATTTCAAACACAACCAAAAGAATAAAAAACCTTTTAATAAGAATAAAAAGAAGCCCAATTTTGAATCAGTGCCACTCACTCCGATCGTCAGCCCTTCACACGCCACTGAGCCCCCACGTAAAACAAATTTCGCTTCCGACCTTCATGATGGACATCCCGGCTTTGCAACCAGCCAAAATCTGCCAGGGAAGCATCAATTAGGCGAAAACGGTTTTCGTCAGAATCTACAGGGAAATAACAGTTCCCCAGATAGTGGGTATTTCTCTATCCATCATTAATAAAAACCACCCCTCCAAGGGGTGTTTTTTGTTATCTCATAACTTTGCTGCTGTTTTTTAAGAACCAACTCTTCTCTACCCCTGTCAGCAATTAACCATGCTCTTCTCTACCCCTGTTATCTACTTATTATTCTACTTATTATCTGCAATTACCCCCCTAACGCCCTTATATTAAACAGGAAAGAGCCATATATAATTATCTACTCCAAACCACTAACGTGGCTCCTAGATCCTCTCATAGCGTCAAATCCCAGAAGAATACTAGAAGAGCTTACCGGAAGATTACATAACATGAGAGACTCCTACATTACGACCCAATTTTTGACTGTGATCCAATTTTTAATTTATTTTAAACGTATAGTTAATCGTTTTTTGTCCATATTTACAATGTCGCACAATAACTATTTTACGACGCACTAGATCAAGGAACCTGCCAGACCCATAAAACATATGTATATCTATATACCACCATTAATCCCTACATGACTCTTCAAATATCTATCTCCAGCTAGTCCACCCGCTGACACCCCCTTAAATTAAATAAAATCAGCAGGAAAACACTTCATTTTTGATTTTAAAACCTTTGTTAATATATAAATATACCTATGAACTACCGCTCGTATCTATTAGAACTCGTGCAATTCTCAGTAATTCCGAAAACCCGGAGAAGAGCTCCGGAATTACTAGCCCAAACCCACCCCTGTTAGCACCCATTTTTTCACAAATTTCTCTGTGAAAACTCGTTTTTTGGTCAGATTTCACGAGTTTTTAAGCCAAAATTCACTTTTTCCTCTTTCCCTTGTCTGGACCTTTCCCCATCTCTTTTCGCAAAGAAGTCAGCCCATCCGTCGGCCAAATCTTAATACCATTTTTTCTATAAAAAACTGCTTTTTGTTTGTTTCCCTATCTCCGAACAAAAACCGAACAATACAGTAAGAAAAAATAAGGCACACTAGGTACCTTATTTATCGATTGATCCTCTAAAGCTTCTTCTTCCTTAGCTCCCTTGTAAAGAATTTCACCCGGTCGCCAATCTCGATCACAAGCCTCTTCTCCAGCTTAAAGGCAATACCACCAGTCTCACCGGCTACCAACTCGTTGACCTGCATTTTCTCCTTCTGCACTGAATCCACTTCCACCTCGCCAATCAGCTCTTTCTCATGATAGACGCGACCAAGCATTCCTGCATTAACACGACCAGTCAAAACTTCTCCACCAGCAATAATTGCGGTACGTTCAGTCCTAAATACCCCTTTAATCTTCATTTCACCAGTCTCTTCCTCGACTACCTCGTCATCAAGCAGTTGTTCCATTGACTGTTTTGCATCATCAAGCAACTCGTAAATTACCCGGTAATTACGGATCTCTACACCATCTCTTGCCGCTAACTTCACAATATTCGTTGGAATATTTACATTGAAGCCATAAATCACTGTATTATCCCCCTCAGCCATATAGACGTCATTTTCTGTCACGTCACCTACACCAGAAGACACAATATTTAGAGAAATTTCGCCCTTTGTGTCAATCATCTTTAATGAATCCACCACAGAGGTCACTGAGCCCAATACGTCACCCTTAATAATTACATTGAAGACTTTTGAGTTATCTGCAGTATTCATCATTCTTAATAGATCCGACGAAGTCACATTTGCTGAAGCCGTTTCAGAAGCCTCCGCCTGTGCGTTTAGTAACGCCTGCTTCCTAGCCGTTTTTTCATCTTTTACCTCAATAAAGCGATCACCGAAGTTTGGTAACTCCTTAAAACCAGTTACTGTTACTGGTGTTGAAGGCGTAGCTTTTCCCTTTGGTTTTCCCCTAAAGTCCATCATTGTACGAATCTTACCATAGACACTACCAGCTACTACAAATTCTCCAGTCTTTAATTCCCCGCCAGTTACCAATAAATTAACCACTGAACCCTTACCAATCTCCATGTGCGATTCGATCACTAGCCCCTCTGCTGGAATTTCCACGTCTGCCTTCAATTCTTCAATATCGGCAGTTAATAGAATCATATCTAGTAATTTATCCAAGTTATCGCCGCGTTTAGCTGAAATTGGCACCATCGTCACATCCCCTCCCCACTCCTCTGGCTGCAAACCGTGTTGCGCCAAATCAGCCATTGTACGTGGAATATCCGCCCCCTCACGATCGATCTTGTTAATTGCCACAATAATCTTCGCATTCGCACCCTGCGCAAACTTAATCGCCTCAATCGTCTGTGGCTTCACGCCATCATCAGCCGCCACCACAATCACTACAATATCCGTTAGCATTGCCCCGTGTTGACGAATCGCCGCAAAGGCCTCGTGCCCTGGTGTATCCAAGAAGGTAATCAAACGCTCATCATGCTTTAACTGATAAGCCGAAATATGCTGCGTAATACCGCCAGCCTCCCCCTCTACTGTCTTTTTATGCAGCAAAGAGTCTAGCAAAGTCGTTTTACCGTGGTCAACGTGACCCATCACAGCCACTACTGGTGGGCGCAAAACCGCCTTCTCTGATAATTCCCTGTGAAAATTCGAGGTTTTTGTCGCAGTATTTTTGCGCTCCAATCTGACATTTTCCAACTTTAATTCATCAATTATTAAACTTGCAGTATCAAAATCTAGGCGTTGATTAATTGTCGCCATAATTCCCTGCTTAAATAACTCCCCGATTAATGCGGTCACCGAAAGCCCTAACGCCTCCGCTAGTTCATCTACCGTGATTGAGCCTGCGATCTGAATAATCTTCTCTTGGGTCTCCGCCATTTTTCTCCTTCCCTGTTTGCCCATCCTAGAAACAGGCTTAATGCGTAAAAATTACTCTTATTTTACCATATTTATAGAGAATAAGAAAATGCCAAAGTTTAAAATAAGCTTAAACTAATCTGCATAACCAGCCACGTGTGCAGTTTCCATATTGGCTGCCACTGTTGACTTTGCATTCTTTGCGATTGAATTAAGTCTTGCCTGTTCAACTTTTAAGTCATCGCGCTCAGCTTCTAGGTTTGCAATTTGTGCATCCATTGCACTCATTTTATAATCATAAGTTGTCACCTTAGATTGCTCAGAGACATAAAATAAGCCAATCATAAATACTTCGATTACTAAAATTGCAATTGCTGAAATTCGCCCAATTCCCCTCGCCTGATGTCGCACCGTATTGCGATTACGTGAATATCCAGAGCTCACCGCATTCGCAAGATAGCTAGTCCGAGGACGCTCGCTCACATTGCGCATATTCATTCCACGTAAATTGCCAAACCCCTGTTGTCGCACAGTTCTCGCTCCACTCTGCATTTGTTTTCCTCGCTTTTTTGTTTTCAAAAAAACTCTCGCTAAAATCTTCTCAGCAAAAATAAAGGTTTTAATTAGAGTTTTTAATTGTTGTTATTTTTTTTGTTTTTGGGTCGGAGTGCCTTCGTTTAGCGAATTCACCCCGTCATAGACCGAAACCCCTTATTAGCCGCACCACCGCATCGCTAATAAGAGCTTTCGGGAAGGTCATATCTTTTTTGTTAAACACTTATCCCAGTTGACTTAACAACCGTGTCGGGACGCCGTCGTTTCCGAAAGTTTCCCGATAGCAGACCCCGAAGGGTCTTAAGTATCCAAAATTAAGGTCTTTAAGACTTAAGTTTAGATTATTGATTTTCCCTAGCGAAAATTAACTTTGATTTTCTGTGCTCGAGATGAGTTTTTGACAATGATTTGCTTTGGCATATTGCCTCCTTTTTATTTTTATTTTTATCATCCCAAAAACCATCCTCGCTTCCCCGTTCAGACTAGTTTAGTCATTTACTAAATTTTTCTAGCTG
>CAUUKK010000061.1:0-4264 GCA_963545805.1 uncultured Candidatus Saccharibacteria bacterium | reverse complement strand
AGACTATGCAGCGTTACATTGACGTCGATGGTCGTATTGAACCAATTTCAAAGACTGGTTTATCCGCTAAACAGCAAAGACAATTAGCTGTTGCCATCAAGCGTGCTCGTCACCTTGCATTGCTTCCATTTGTATCTGCCAACTAAAAGGAGAAAACTATGTACGGTCCAACCGATCTTAAGAAAAACGTACTCATCACCTTGGACGGCCAGCCATACAAGGTTATCGAGTATTCACAAAAAGTTATGGGACGCGGCGGTTCTATTGTTAACGTTCGTGTTAAGAACTTAATCACCGGTGCTCTCATTCCAAAGACCTTCAAAGGCCAAGAAAAAATTGAGCCAGCAGAAGTTACCACTAAAAAGGTTCAATATCTTTATAAGGACGATGACAAGTTCTACTTCATGGATCCAACCACCTTCGAACAATATGAATTATCGAATGATTTAGTTGGCGATTCCAAGGATTTTATGAAAGATGGTGACGAGATGGATATCCAGTTCTATAATGGTTCTGCCATCAACCTTACCCTTCCTAAAAATCTTTGGCTTGAAGTCACTTATACTGAAAATGCCGTCAAGGGTGACACATCCACTTCAGTCATGAAGGACGCTACTCTTGAGACTGGCGTCGTTGTAAGAGTACCTGCCTTTATTAAGACTGGCGACGTAATTTCTGTCGATACGGAAACTTACGCCTATCGTGAGCGTCAAAAATAAAATGCGCTCATTACGTGATCAAGCCTTAAAATCGTATATGAATATGCAGACTACGCATAATCGTATGCCAGTATCACGAGCTGAGAATAAGCTTGCGGGGGCGGCGCAGGCTTTTTCTTATGATTTTCGAGGTAAAACCGTCCTCGATATTGGTTCCAGTACCGGGGGTTTTACTGAATATGCATTACTTCGCGGTGCCAAAAAAGTAATTGCTATAGAAAAAGGAACCAAACAAATGAAGGCACCACTTCGTTTTGATTCGCGTATCGATTTACGAGAAAAAACCGACATTTTTTCGGTCACTCGTGACTCGTTGTCGAAGAATCAAGGTGAAATTAAAATTGGCACCATCCTCGCTGATGTTTCCTTTATTTCTTTAAAACAGGTTTTAACTCACGCCAAGGATCATCTCGCTTCCTCTCAAACTGATTTTCTCGTCATGCTAAAACCGCAATTTGAAGCTAAAACGTTTCAACTAAAAAATGGGATTATTAAAAACGAAGCCATTCGCCGCAGTATAATTAAGGATTTTGAATCCTGGCTGAAGAATAATGGCTTCCTTATTATTAATAAGCGTGATAATACTCTCGCTGGCAAAAATGGCAATCTTGAGCGATTTTATTTCTTAAAATTAGCTAAAAGAAGGTAGAAAATCTATCATCAAGCCTCAGCTTATTATCATAAAATCTCCAATGATCAACTCTTATCGTCGCCAAGATCTTGTAAAGTCATGTCTACTCTGCTATAATATAAACAATTAATCTTACTTATTTTTAAACACAACAAGAAATACCCCAAGAGATTTTTTGTTTGTTAATTTTGTAAGTCTTTATTATTAAAAGAGGAAAACATGAATAAACAAGAACAAGAAAGACGTGCTAGGCTCATGAAAATGCAGGCAGAGCGCCTTCCCGAAATCAAGCGTCGTTTTGAGGAGAATCAAAATCGTACTAAAATCTCCGAGTCGACCGAAGTTACCACTGGTGCTGCAGTCATTTTTGAGCAAGCACAAAAACGTAATTTTAACAGCAATTTTAAACCAGGCGGCAAGGATTATTCTGCTCGTTCTAAAAAGAAGTCAAACTTTTCAAATGAACAAAATAATTTTGATGGAAACTCTTCTAAGAACTCCGATCAGCAAAGGAATAAAAAAGGCAATAAAAATAAAACTCCTAAAACAAATAAGAATACTAAGAATGTTGAATCCGAGGATCGCAAGGTTAATCTCTCTGTCTCCACCAGACGCGGTGATATGGTGCATCACCAACGCATGCTCTCCCAGGATGTTAATGCACAGGCCACTCAGCACATCATTGGTATTCCAGTTAATAAATCCCGTTTTAACGGCTATAACGGTACTCAGGTTACAAATGCTCAGCTCAAATCGGCTCGCCCTGATCCTGAAGCAGTTCGTATTATCCCAATCGGCGGTCTAGGCGAATTTGGTATCGGCAAAAATATGACCGCCATTGAATATAAAAGTGAGATTATTCTTATCGATATGGGCGTTTTGTTTGCCAGCGAGGATTATCCAGGCGTCAACTATATGGTGCCAGATATTAAATATCTTGAAGATAATATGGATAAAATCAAGGCTATTCTCTTCACTCACGCCCATCTTGATCATATTGGTGCTTGTCGCCATCTGTTACCAAAGTTCAATCCACTTACCCCTATATATGCCACCGACTTCACTATCGGCATGATTAAAAAACAGATGAGTGAGCTTGATGATCTTCCTGAGATGAATTATCAGGTTGTTGATCCATTGAAGCATGAAAAGCTTCAAGTCTCTGAGCATTTAAGTGTCGAATTTATTCATACTCTTCATTCCATTCCAGGTAACTGTGCTCTCGTGATTCGTACCCCAAATGGCGTGATTTATCTTTCTGGCGACTGGCGTGCCGAAGCGAATCCAATCGAGCGTCAAACCGACTTTGAACGTATTGATGAAATCGTCAAGAAAGAGGGAATTGCTCTCATGATTAACGAATCAACCAACATTGATTCTCCGGGCCATCACCCACACTCCGAATATGACGTTGGTGACAATATCGGTAAGGTAATGGATCATTATGCAAATGGTCGCGTCATCATCTCCTGTTTTTCTTCACAAATTAATCGTATCGGCATGATCCTTGAGCAGGCTTACCAGCGTGGTCGCAAGGTTGCTTTTGCTGGCTTCTCCATGATTAATAATATTGAGGTCGCTCTTCGCGCTAAATGTATTAAAGTGCCAAAAGACACCGTCATGAAGATGGAGGATATTATTAAGCTTCCTGACGAAAAAGTTACTATTGTCTGTACTGGTTCTCAGGGTGAGTTGAATGCCGTTCTTAACCGTATGGTCAGTGGTGCGCATAAATTTATTAAAATCAAAGCCTCTGATACCATCGTCTTTAGCTCCAATCCAATTCCAGGTAATGAGCCTCATGTCGTCAACACTGTGGACGGCCTCCTCCGTGAAGGTGCTCAGGTTATTCAAAACGGCAAAACCCACCTCACCAATATTGGGCCACTCCATCTCTCTGGTCACGCCTATTACGAAGATCACGTTGATTTTGTCACCCGTCTGCAGCCAAAGAATTACCTGCCATATCACGGCGAATTCTTCATGATGGAGCATAATGCTGAGATGGCTGAAAATGTGGTTGGTATTCCTCACGACAATATTCTTGTTGCCGATGACGGTGACATTGTCGAGCTCTTACCAAATCAAACTATTCGCAAAAATGGTCGCATCCATGTTGGCAACAAGCTTTATGACGATGCTGATAAGCCAGTACATGAGGCTGTCGTTAAGGATCGTATTCACATCTCTCGCGAAGGTATCTTTATGATTGTTCTTACTCTCAGCAAGAAAACTGGTCGTCTCATCAAGACTCCGGACATCGTTTCTCGCGCCTTTATTTATCTTGATAACTCCGAGGAGCTGATTGGTAAAATCCGTCATTACCTTCGCCTAAAGACTGAAAAATCAATTTCCTCCGACCCTGAACTCAAAGTTCTAAAAGACGAGATTAAGGAAGATATTACTCGCATACTCTATGATGCAACTGGTCACACTCCAATTGTTATTCCAGTTATCAACAAAGTTTAACCGGATTTAAAGAATCTAAGCTAAAAATGAATCGGAAAGAGCTACAATAAAGTAGCTTTTTCTGTTATTTAATAGGTTATTAAGGTATAATAAACCTAATGTTTTCTAACCTATTCGGCAGTCAGATCGAACCAATTATTCTGCAATTCGCCTATTATTTTCTATTATTCATCCTCTATTCTTTTGGGGGATGGATCGTTGAATGTATCTGGACCTACTTCATGAAGCGCAAACTTGAAAATCGTGGCTTTCTTTTTGGTCCTATTTGTCCCATCTATGGTGTCGGCTCCCTCATCTGCGTACTCCTAATCGGACCGCTTCATCTATCTTGGCCGCTGGAATTTTTGTTAATGATTATTATCTGTGACTTGATTGAATATATTACCTCTGTTATTTTGGAAAAAATTTACAATGTGCGTTGGTGGGATTATACAACTGCCTCGGT
>CAUUKK010000060.1:0-4322 GCA_963545805.1 uncultured Candidatus Saccharibacteria bacterium | reverse complement strand
GTCATTGTGATAAGTTACATAAAAGGATTGAGGATAGATGGGCGAAAAACTAAATTCTTATAGAAATATTCTGAAGTGCTAGTATATTAAATTAATGATAGGTGATATAAAGTTTAGATTTTTAAATAAAATGTGTTAAAACTATTGACAAAATAAAACACTTGTGTTATAATGACATCATAAGCTTGAGAACGGAAAAGCAGCCACTCGAAAAGCTTAAGAATATTAAGGCCAATACGAAGATGTAAGGATTTCAACCGCAAGGTGGGATGAGTGAATATAATACCATAGATAAAAGCTAATGAACCTATTATATTCAATCACCCCACCTTGTGAAAATAGAGTTAGGTGTAGGCGGTATCCGACCGATTCGGAAAATTTCCAAAGCGGTCGAAGCCGCTAGAAAGGAGCCTATCATGGCTAAAATAATTAATCTTACACCTCACAAAATAACAATCATGGCTGAGAATGGTGTTATCGTAGCGCAGTTTCCTTCTGAAGGGATAGCTCGTGCCTCTCAGTATGCTGAATGCGTTGGAGAGCTCGAGGGAATTGAGCTCGTTACCAAGAAGTTCGGCGAGCCTGAGGGACTACCTGATCCAGTTGAGGGGACGTATTACGTAGTAAGTATCATCACTGCCAACGCAGCTAAGTCTGCCGGACGCATAACTGATGATCTGCTTATTACGGCAGACCCTGTTCGCGATGCTGATGGCAGGATTATCGGTTGCGAGAGGTTCGCCCTCGTTTAAGCAGACTGGTGACGAGCATCTTCTATGGAAAGCGTAAACAAAAGTTTTAGGGTTCGCCCTTAACTTCTAGCGGAAATCCGCAATAAACTCGCCGACCGAGGAGTTCTACTACCATCGCCTTACGCCTTACAACTAAATATTGGATTTACAGCCCGGACGAATGTCCGGGCTTTCCCTTTGTCTAAAAATATCATTTTCATGTTATAATTTTATTAGGTAATACTTTAAAAAGGATATTAAAAATGAGTGAGTCGTTCCCTAGTTTTGGCGGAGCTGAGTGGCATCAGTTTGAAGTACCGATGGAAGATCGGCAAGAGAGTATAGAAAATATTGAGCAACCAAGCATAGCTCCAGTGCAAGAACTGGGCCAAAGAGCTTTGGAATCAGTTGATTCTATGGAAACCTCGGAAGAAAATGAGGCTGAAACTTTAGCCGAACATATCCCTGTCATAGATACGGCAGAGAGTTTGGCGGAGCGTCAAGAAAAGCTCAAAAAGGGTATAAAAATTGTTATTGGCGGCCCACCGCACTCTGGAAAGTCAGTATTTATTGAAGCCTTGACGCAAAACTTAGATAAGGATAATACATTCTCATTTAGTGCGGCACCAGATGGTGAAGGTCCATGGCTTCAGCGTCATTACGACGATCCAGAAGTAGTAAAATTCCGTCAAAAGGGTAAATTTACTACTGAGTTCGTAGCGGATCGTAAAAAGAAGATTCGCGACTGGGATGGTCCATTGATGATTATCGACGTTGGTGGTCGGACGAGTGAAGAAAATGCGCAAATGATTGAGGGTGCAACCCACGCGATTATCCTCGCTGGCGACTTATCGAAAGTAGCAGAGTGGCGTGATTTCTTTGAAGAAAATAACATTGAGGTTATCGCTAAGCTTCATAGTCACTATCGAGGTAATCATGATGTTCAGCGTGTGGTGGAACCAGAAAAGAGTCACATTGTAAGCTCGGTGCATCATCTGGAGCGTGGCGAACCGGCGGCCGACAGAGAAACTATCAAGCAAGTTGCGGACTTAATATCTGACATGGTAGAGGGCAATACTGCATATAAAAAATCTCATGAGGGCGAAAACGTCAATCCTTTTGAAGTATTTATTCCAGAAGTGTTCAAAGATTTGCCAAATGAAACTGTAGAACGAACTATTATCACTAGGGATGGACAACAAAAACAAGTGCAAAATAGGCAGATTTTGCGCTCGGCAATTCCAGAGATTTACGAAAAAGCTCTTGATTTTGATGGGCAACCGGCATGGCTTAATGGTCCGGTTAATTCTTGGGAGGCTATTGCTCTTGCTATGGCGTTTGAGGACGCTGGAAGTAGCGATGTGCGTCTCCGTGGGCCAGATGGCTATATTCCCATAAAGAAGCTTCCAGAAGCTGAAGAGATAGACACTAAATGGTGGGCTGAGCCTCAACAACAAGGTGATATAGATGGTAAGCCAATCTATGTCGTTCACAATACGGCTCATGCCTCCAATAATCCAATTTCTCCAGTGGATTTAGAAGCGATGAATATTCCAAAACTTCCAGAAACTGCTTTCGTGGTAATATCTACACAAGGTCCAAACTGGCTAAAGGCGTCAATCGCTTCTAGTTATAAGGATAAAGTTGTAGGTATTGCGGCATTTCAACCTGGTGATGGCTCAACCATTGCTTGGTCGGTAGATAAAAATTATCTAGGAAAGGTTATCTAATGATTAGTAAAAAGGTTAACCTGGCTTTAAAAGTGGCGTCCAGGGCACATCGTGATCAAATGAGAAAAGGTACTGACATTCCTTATGTCTCGCATACTTTTGCGGTGGCGATGATTATCTCACAATATACAAGCGATGAGGATGTGATTGTAGCTGGCGTTTTGCATGATATTTTAGAGGACGTAAAACCCACGGTGTATTCTGAAACAGCTATGAGAAACGATTTTGGTGACGAGGTAGTTGAGATTGTAAAAGACGTCTCTGAAGAGAAAACTGCTGGCAAACCAGAAAAACCTTGGGCAGAACGCAAAAAAGGTTATTTAACCCACCTAAGTAGCCTTGAGGATCAGCGACCGCTAATTGTTTCTACTGCTGATAAAATACATAATTTAACAGATATACTAGAAGAATATGAAATGGTTGGTGATAGTATCTGGCAAAAATTCAATGCTAGTAAAGATGATGAATTATGGTTCTATAATGAATTTCTAAATGTTATAAAAAAGAAGCATATTCCTGAACGTATGAAGATTGATATGGCTTTATTAGTTGACAGATTAAAGGGCGTGGTGAATCAGGAATAAAAACGTGAGCTTGATTGACAAACAAATAAATATATGTTATAATGAAGGAATGAACTATCGTGTTTCGTACATTATCAATTAGGGAGGTGTAAACTTATGATACGAATTCACAAAACCTATTCTCAAATTGTTAACGCTGTGACGCACACTGCTCCACATCACGCGGATGAGGTGTTTGCAACAGTAATGCTCGCATTTTTATTTCCTGTAGAGTTATTCAGAACAAGAAGTCAAAGTCTCATTGACGATACGGATGCTATCGTATATGATGTTGGTGGTGAATTTGATCCTACGCGAAAACGCTTCGATCATCATCAGAGAGGGTTTGCTGAAGTCCGTCCTGATGGAATTATTTATTCTTCTGCTGGTTTAATCTGGCGCAAATATGGAATAGAAATTGTCAAGAAGCTAGGTGAAAACAAGGGAATTGACAATGAAATGGCGCTCGAAATTGTGTCCTATGTCGACAATGCTCTTATTAGAGGTGTTGATGCAATAGATAACGGTCAGGGAGAAAAAGGTGACTCGATGTCAGTCTCCTCAGTTATTTCGATTTATAATACCCTCTGGGATGAAGATGAAGACGCAGATGCGTGTTTCATAAAGGCTTGCGAGATTGCGAGTATGATATTGGAACGCGAAATCAAAGTTGCCATTTCTTCGATCTGTGGGCAAAAAATGGTCAAAGAGCAGATTGAGGCTACAACCGGTGTTGTCCTTGTAATGGACGAGTTTATAGGTGGGTGGCTGGAAGCTATCCTGACTTCCGATAACCCGAAAGCCGCTGATTTGCTATATGTGGTTTTTCCGGCAATCGATGGCAATTGGAATGTACAGGCAATTCCGCCGACAATTGATAAGCAGATGTCTCAGAGGAAGCCTTTCCTTGGGGAGTGGCGTGGACTTCTAGGCGATGATCTCAGAAAAGTATCTGGTGTAGCAACAGCTATATTCTGTCATACTGCTGGATTCTTCGCTGTAGCTAAAACCAAAGAAGATGCTATCAGACTCGCGGAAAAAGCAGTAGATGCCTAGCTACTGAACACTACCTCAATTGTGCAATATGACGGTCGGAGAAATCCGGCCGTTTGCTATATGTGATGAATAGTTTGTAAGGAGTTATGTTGTGAGTTTTTTATAATTTCTAAGTTATTTTAATAGGTGGTTGTTGAATTATGTTAATAAAAAAAATACGCTGGTGCGCAAATATATAGTAATTAAAATATGGAGCCACGATCGGGGCTTGAACCCGAGACCTCATCCTTACCATGGATGCG
>CAUUKK010000059.1:0-4340 GCA_963545805.1 uncultured Candidatus Saccharibacteria bacterium | reverse complement strand
AGGCATATGCTCCTAAGGCATACGTGTATACCAATTTCACCACTCGGGCCTGTGTTAATTATAACACAATCTTAGGAATTTTGGAGAGCTAATTTTGCTTTGATTTCGCGATTCTTGAAGAAAAGATAGCTAGCAACGCCGATAAGGAAGGCGGTAGGAAGAAGGTCTTCGGGACCAGTGGTAGGAAGATCAGTAGCTGAAGTATTTGAGGTATTTTGCTGACTTACAGGATATTGTGCAGCAGGAGAAGTGGTACTTGCAACTGGCTTATTTGAGGTAGTACCGGTATTAGTAGAACTTGAAGTATTACCATTGGTCTTACCATTGTTTGAGCTATACTGTTCCGTAGACTTGTTATCAGTGGTGTTTTTTTCATCTTTCTGAGCGGTTGTGTTCTGCTCTGAGCTAGCTTGCTGTTTCTTCTCTACGCTTTTAATAGCTGAAGTAATCAGCCAAGCACCAAAAATAAAAATGATGATTGCAGCAATAATAGTGATGATGATAATTTTGATACGCTGTGGGCGGTTAGCGTCTTGATTTCGCATGATAATTCTCCACAATCTTCGACACCACCTCGAGATTTTTTACAATTTATTGATTGATATTATACGATATTTAGAGATTATTGTAAAGAGGAACTAAGCTTCGTGGGGGCGAAAAATTGTAATACGCGAACCAGCGTAGGCTTTGGTCGAAAGCAACTCAGCGTCAATAGCATGAGGGTCAAAATCGGAGGGATGAGATAAGACGAAGTATTCCCTGGCGGTTTTAGCAAGACGATCAAGGACAGACAATGGCAGGTCGTGAAAATACTCATAGGGCGGATCTGCGATAACGATATCAAATGGGCTATCGAAATCAATTTTTTCCGCTTTTGTATTATAAATGCGCACCTGCTCAAAGACGCCAAGAACAATGGCATTCTGTTTTAAGATTTCAGCAGCTTTTTTATCAGCCTCAATAAAGGTAACGTGTGAAGCGCCGCGGGAAAGAGCCTCAAGTCCAAGCGCACCGGTGCCCGCAAAAACGTCGAGAATAATCTTATCTTTAATTTTATCGCTTAACGAATTAAAAAGGGCTAATTTCTCACGAGAGCCCATCGGATGTGTGACGCCATTCTGCGGAGCCTTAAGTTCGCGGCCACGGAAGAGTCCGGAAGTGATCTTAACATTAGTAAATTTCCCCTGGTGGAAGATTTCGCGTGCACTTTTCATGTTTTTATTTTACCACAAAGCTATTTGGCAGGATCGGTCAATTCAGGAATGGAGGACGCCCAACAGAGAGCGATCGCACGTGCAATCTCTGGCAAAAGAATGTTTTTAGTTTCAAAGGCTAAATCTGTATTCCAACCTTGCTCAAGAAACCTAGTATACATATTAAGAGAAGCAACGTGTTCAAGGGATCGATAGAAAGCCTGTTTTAGGTCGACATTTTTTAATTCTTTTTTGTCTAGCTTAGGAGTAACAGCTCTCTCAGGAAGCGCCGTCATAGTAATAGCAACGCCATATTCAAAGGCGACATGCTTACTCATGTAACCATTAGCCCCCCAATAAAGCCAGTTATTACGTAAAGTCTCCAAGGAATTACGACCACGCATGATTCCCTTAACTGGAATACCAAATATTTTAATAAATTCTTTTTCAGTCATCAACTCACCCTGCGCTTCAGTGAGCGGAAAGTGATGGGCCGGAGTTAGGCCGTCAGTAATGGCGTGCGCCATCCAACCGGCTTCAAAGGCAGCACGAACCTTATTGTCTGTAGCGAGTGCTTTTCTTAAATTATACTGGTGGTCCAGGATCATTTGAATGAGCTTGCCATCGTCTTGACCTGGAATAATAAAGTGCATAGGCTCATCAACGCCAGGGCTTTTTCTTTTTAAACCGTCTGGGCCACCCATGCCTTCAAAAAGCAGGATTTCCTTGATATCAGGAAAATAGACACGCGCCGGTAGGCTTTTTTGTAATATTTTACGAGCAATCTTATCGAGTTTTTGATGCGTGCCGACAATATTGCCTGATCTTTTACTATTATTAAGAGCAAGAGTTGAATACATAATAACTTTCTGATGTAAAACTAATTTAGAGTAGTCAGCTGCTGATATTTCTGGATAGACTGACTAAGCTCTTTGTATTTTAGCATATTTTGTGGATCAGAAGCAAAATTAAGCGCTTGAGCTCTTGCAGCTTTAATCATTTCTGTATCAGCAAGACTAGCAATACGTAAATCCAGTTCGCCGTGCTGCATTGCGCCGTAAACCTCACCTGGGCCGCGCAATTTAAGGTCAACTTCGGCTAAATAAAAACCATTATTGGACTTTTCTAGTTCCCTTAGGCGAGTAGTAGGAGGGTTGTCACCGGTGGTAATCAAGAAACACTGGCTAGCTTTTTGCCCACGGCCAACACGCCCCCTTAACTGGTGAGCCTGAGCCAAACCAAAGCGATCGGCATTCATGATAACGATTTGCGTGGCATTAGGGACATCAACACCAACCTCAACAACAGTGGTGGAGACTAAAATATCGATCCGATGTTCTTTAAAGTCATTCATGACCTGGTCTTTTTCCTGTGGCTTCATCTTGCCATGCAAAATGGCGAGTTTATATCCAGGAAAAATTTTAGTTAAACGTTTTATCTCTTCCTTAACCGTGTGTTGATCCTTTTCCAGTGGCTCGTCTTCGTCCTGCTCGATAAGTCGACAAATCCAGTAAACTTGTTCACCGGCTTCTAAGTGCTTTGTAATTTCTGGATATAGAAGCTCGCGAGTATTGGTTTCGCTAATAATTTTTGTAATAATCGGTTGCCTACCTTTCGGCATTTGCTGAATGAGAGAAACATCTAAATCACCAAAAATAGTGAGCTGCAACGAGCGAGGAATTGGAGTTGCAGTCATTGCAAGAAAGTGCGGCGCAGTGATTTTTTGCCCATCAACAGTGTTTGGGTGAGAGTTTAGGGCAACTTTTTCTAAGAGCTTTTGACGTTGCGCCACGCCAAAGCGATGTTGTTCATCAATAATACAGAGCGCGAGACGAGAAAATTGGGTGTCGTCGGTTAAGATAGCGTGTGTACCCACAATTAAATCAATCTCACCATCTTTGATTTGTTGTTTGAGTGGATCTTTCTGCTTAGTAGCGCCAATAAGCAGAGCTGTACGAATGCCAAAGGGGGCAAGTAGGCGTTCAAGATTTTCGGCATGTTGGGAGGCCAAAATAGCGGTGGGAGCCAGTATTGCCACCTGCGCACCTTGCTTAATAGCTTGGAAGGCCGCAAGAGCGGCGACAATCGTTTTACCTGAACCAACATCTCCTTGCAGAAGGCGATTCATCGGTGTTGTTTTGGTGAGATCTTGAAGAATTTCCCAAGCAGCACTTTTCTGAGCGTCGGTGAGAGTAAAGGGGAGCGAGGAAAGAAATTGCTTAGTGAGGCTTAAATCAAAAGCTAGAGGCTCCGCCCTTAACTTCTGATTCTCCTGTCGATTAAGCTGACTGGCAAGAATTAGCTCAAATAGCTCTTCGTAGCCCAAATATTGCTTAGCCTGTTCTACGTCTTCAGGTTGTTTGGGGAAATGAATTTTTGTCAGTGCTTGACGGCGAGCACCCTGAAAAAGATAACTTGGCGCATATTCAAGAGGAAGTAAATCCGGAATTTGAGGGAAAAGAGGTTGAAGTTTTTCAAATAGTTTTTTAAACCATGCGGAGTTAAAGCTACCTTTAGCTGGATAAATCGGTTGAAATCCCTCGATTTTCTGTTCTATTTCGTCGGCAGTCACGACAGACGGAGCGGTGATTTGATAACGATTATATTTAAAATCATATTGGCCGGTGAAATAATAGGTGGTTTCTTCGTTAAAGTTTTTAATGCGGTAGGGCTGATTATACCAAACAACGCGTACCGCCCCAGTTTGATCATAAATCTCACCCTGAGTAATGACAAAATTGCGACGTCTGGTATGAAGATTACGGAGATTACGAATCTTTCCACGCAAAATCACGCGGCCGGGTTTAATGTCAGCAATATTTGTCTGAGACTGATAATCTTCATAACTGCGTGGAAAATAATAGAGTAGGTCCTTAACGGTGCGAAAACCTCGTTTTTGGAGCGCTTCGGCTGTTTTAGGACCAACCCCTTTTATCTCTTCCAAACCTGCTGATAAAATCATTAGGATAATTATAGCATGTGAAGATATGAGAATTATGACTGAGAGTGGCGCTGATGAGACTCGCGCCACTCTTTAATTTTGCCGTGATGACCAGATAATAGAACTTCTGGGACTTTCATACCACGAAAATCGGCAGGTTTAGTATATTGCGGATACTCAATAGTGTTTCCTTCGGAAAAGCTTTC
>CAUUKK010000058.1:0-4364 GCA_963545805.1 uncultured Candidatus Saccharibacteria bacterium | reverse complement strand
AAATTAAACGCGATATTGATGATACCGCTCAGGCTCTTTTAGTTACCGCCATGGAGCGCATGTCTTCTGAAGTAACTGCCGACCGTACAGTTACTGCACTTAAACTTCCTGACGATGAGATGAAAGGACGTATTATTGGCAAGGAAGGTCGTAATATTCAAGCCCTCCAGCGTGCAACTGGTGTTGATATCATGGTTGATGACACTCCAGGTATGGTTGTTCTTTCTTCTTTTGATCCCATCCGCCGTCAGGTAGCAAGGTATGCTCTCGAGCGTCTTATGAAAGATGGTCGCATTAATCCATCCAGTATTGAGGAAGCAGTAGCTAAGGCTGAACGTGAAATTGAAAAAGAAGTTGTTCGTGCTGGTGAAGATGCCGCTCGTGAAGTCGGTATTATCGGTATTCCACATGAGATGCTACATCTCCTTGGTGAATTAAAATTCCGAACTTCCTACGGTCAGAATGTTCTTCTTCATTCTATTGAGATGGCTCATATGGCTGGCATGATTGCCGAAGAGATCGGCGCAGACATCCGTGTTGCTAAGACCGCCACTCTTCTTCACGATGTTGGAAAAGCTGTTACTCACAAGATTGAGGGTAAGCATGCCGAAATTGGAGCCGAATTAGCTAAGAAATATGGCATGTCTGATCAGGTTGTTCATGCAATTGCTGCTCATCATAATGATATTGAGCCGACCACTCCTGAAGCCATTATTGTAAAAATCGTTGACGCCATTTCCGCTGCCCGCCCAGGCGCACGTAATATTTCTGCAGAGAACTTCGCTGAACGTATGAAGGAGCTTGAAAATATTGCTACTAGTTTCCCAGGTATTGATAAAGCCTATGCTATTTCCGCTGGTCGTGAGATTCGCGTAGTTGTCGAACCAAAACAAATCGATGATCTTACTGCTTTGAAACTCGCACGTGATATTGCGGATAAGATTGAAGCCACTATGAGTTATCCAGGCATCATTAAGGTTAATGTCATTCGTGAAACTAGGGCCGTCGAATACGCAAAATAATTAAAAAAGACACCCAGGCGGTGTCTTTTTTCTATCATGTAAATATATGGTAAGCTTTTGCTTCGCAAAACCTTTCCACTCTGCGTCGTTCAAATAGAGAAAATAAATTTCCTCTATTTTTCCTCCTTGAGTGGTCGGGGCTACCAGGATCGAACTGGCGTTTACCCCTTGGGACGTTCCGCCAGTTCATAAGAGAAGTCTAAATATTTCTAAATCTGAATTTAAATGTATGGTCGGGGCTACCAGGATCGAACTGGCGACCTCACGTCCCCCAGACGTACGCGCTACCACTGCGCTAAGCCCCGAAAAATAAACATGGTCTGGGCGACCAGATTTGAACTGGCGTTTACCCCTTGGGACGTTCCGCCAGTTACTTAATAAGAGAACTTCAATAGGAATAAGTACTTAAAAATTCAATTAGTGGTCTGGGCGACCAGATTTGAACTGGCGACCTCGCAGTCCCGAACCGCGCGCGCTACCAACTGCGCCACGCCCAGATATTTTTATCTTATCACGATTCTTCTCATCTCGTCTGTTTTTAATGACACATTTCTTAAAACACCAATTAATAAACAAACCTCAAAGTGTTAAAATAGATATAATGAAGGAAGACTCGCAACCTAAACCCATCCAGCCACTATTACTCGCCGGACTTCTCCTTGTTTATTTTTTACTTTGCTCTCAATTTCTTCTCAAGCCAGTCTCAAATACTGAGGCTTCGAATTACCTAAATTTTTTTCAACTCACACCCACTGGTCAACCCGTAGATTATCCTCGTCATAATTTTCTTCCACTAAATCTATATTTCGGCCCTCTAAAACTTTGGACGCAGGTTTTCGGGTATGACCTTACTCCAATTCGTTCCTTTTCTGTATTTTGTGGTGCATTCGTTATCCTCATCTTCTTCTTGATCCTTAAAAATAAATTAAATGCAAGAAATGTACTTTCTTTCATCGCTATTCTCACTTTAAATCCACTCTTTATTCATTTCTCCACCAATTTTGACTCCACGATTGCACTACTTTTAGTCATAACAGTCCTTTATTCTGGAATTATCTTACTTTATCGCCTCAAACTCAAAAGCCTAATTAGCTTTAGGCGTCGTCGACTTATTATTAACTGGCGGTCATTTATCCTCAAGGACGCCCCGCCCTCTCGCACGAAGACGATCTTCTCACTAGCTACCTCGATTCTCGCCATTACCCTCATCATCGGTACTCTTCTAATTGGCTTAAAACAAGATACCTCTCTTCGTAAACTCTTTATTGCAATGTATCAATCAAAAACCATTGAAAACTCTATAAAAAGCAATAGTCAGCCAAATCAGCAAAATATTCCCGTGCTTGTAGATCAGCAATATTCTTCTCATCTTATCGTTGAAAATATTCTGGTTGCAAGGGAACTAGGGAAAGACCCCCTCCCAATCTATTGGAGTATTAGTATCAATTCCATTGAAAAACAATTTAAGGATCAGCGGGGATTTTGGCTGCTTGGTAGCCAAAAGCAAACCACTTCGACTTTAAGTAATCAAGTGCAAGAATATCATGAAACTGAATTTATTGCTTTTGACAACTATTCTGCTAGGTATTTTGTAACTGAAAAATAATAACACTATCAAATATGTTATAATTATCCAAGTTATGAGTAGATTATTTAAACGCACAAAAATCTTGGCCACCATTGGCCCTTCTGTCTTCTCAGAAGAAAAAATTACAGAATTAATTATGGCCGGCGCTAATGGCTGCCGCCTAAACTTCTCTCACGGAAGCTACGAAGAACGTGACGAGCAGATTCGTTGGATTCGCAACGCTGCCGCTAAAAAAGGCCGTTCCGTTGCAATTTTGCAAGATCTTCAAGGTCCAAAGATCCGTCTTGGCATTCTAAAAAATGATCGTCTTGATGTTAAAACTGGCGATGAGCTAGTTCTTGACTATGCTGTCAAAGAACACGACGGCTCTACTACTCTCCCAGTTCAGTACAACCTTGCCGAACGCATGAAAGTTGGTGAACCACTTTTCATGTATGACGGTAAAATCCGTTCTCAGGTGATTGAAATTGTTAGCGACACTGCTATTCGCGTTCGTATCGAAAACGACGGCTTCATCATGAGCCGTAAAGGTCTTAACCTTCCTGATACCGACTTTGGTGGTGATGTTATTACTGAAAAAGACATGGCTGATATCGAATTTGGCGCATCTCGTGATTTTGACTTTGTCGCCATGAGTTTCATTCAGAGCGCCGATGACGTTGAAAAGCTTCGTCAAATTCTCCTTTCTCACGGTTCAACTGCACAAATCGTTGCAAAGATTGAAACCAAGAAAGCTATCGAAACTGATGAAAAACTTGAAGCCATCGTTAAGGCAACAGATGCTATTATGGTTGCTCGTGGTGATATGGCAGTTGAGGCTGGTAACGAAGTTGTACCTATTGTTCAGCGTAAACTAGTCAATCTCTGTCGTAAGCACGGCAAGCTCTGTATCGTAGCTACTCAGATGCTCGGTTCTATGGTTGATAATCCAGAACCATCACGTGCTGAGGTTTCCGACGTTGCTAATGCTGTTATCCAGGGTGCTGACGTTGTCATGCTTTCAGATGAGACCGCTCAGGGTAAGTACCCAGTTGAAGCTGTCAAACAGATGAAGAAGATTATTCTTTACACTCAGAATCACGTTGGTGTTAATCCACTTGACACTGATCCAAAGGGTGACAATGAGAGCTACAACGCAGTTGCTAGTGCCGCCGTTAAGTTAGCAGAAAAAATTAACGCTGACGTCATCGTCTGTGAAACTGCTTCTGGTGCCATCGCTGACTCAATCGCCGCTGAGCGTCCAACTCTTCCAATTATCTCTGTCACAAGTAGTGCCCGTGTTGCTGGTCAGCTCGCTCTTACTTACGCCAATGCTAGCTTTGTTCGTCCATACTCTGAGAACTACGGCATTGACCTAATTCAAGAACTCAAAGCTGCTGGCTATGTTGCTCCAAAGGAAGGTTCCGATCAGGTCCTTGCTGTCATTGTTTCTGGTCAACCAAACACTGTCTCTGGTACCGACACTATCCAGATTCGCAATATCTAATTTTTATAAGAAATTAGTTTTCATAAAATAATACCCAGCACTGGGTATTATTTTTTATACTTGCATAAAAAATCAACATCATAAATAATTGTTTTATGAAACATACAGTTATCTTTACTTTAAATGATTTTGATTCCGCCTATTCTTTTGATACCAAACAAGATGCAATCGATTATATCCATCAATGTTCTAGTCTTCTTGGTGACTCCATTACTGAGCTGAAGCAAGTTAGTGATATTAGATACGAAGCTAAGGTTTTAAAGACTGG
>CAUUKK010000057.1:0-4383 GCA_963545805.1 uncultured Candidatus Saccharibacteria bacterium | reverse complement strand
TCATACCACGCCAGTCGGTGATGACAAAAAAGACACTCTGAACGTCCACCAATCCTCTTCCCCTCTTCCTTATATCGAATTCGATAAGCCTGACAGCATGCAAATGATCCAAAAACCGCCCCCACCACAAAAAATATTAGATAAAGCACCACTAACACTATCTGTATATTAGCATAAGCCTCTTGATTTTTCTATGAGATTTTATTATTATTTGCTTAAGAAACACGCCAAAAACTTGACTAAAAAGAAAGGATCAAATGGCAAATCAAAATCTAAATAACAAAAAAGGCTTCACCATCATCGAGGTTGTCTTGGTACTTGGTATCGCCGGTCTTATCTTCCTTATGGTCTTCATCGCCCTTCCTGCCCTCCAACGCAACCGCCGCGACACCCAGCGCACCTCTGATATCTCCAGGCTCGCTGCTGCCCTAACCAACTATCAGTCAAATAACAGTGGCGCTATTCCTTCAGACAAATTTGGCTCCTACGTCTCTGGACACACTGAAGTCGACCAGAATATTTCCCGTACTCTCAATCATCAATCTTGGGCCTATTTCTACGATTCCTACCTAATCATTGGTAAAGAAGATAAAGATAAATTTGTTGACCCAGAAGGTGGCCCATACTCTCTATCCATTTCCTCCTGCCGTGAAGCCACTTCCTATAATGCAGAGACCAAAATTTGTAACAACGGTCAACGTTCAGCTTCTACCTGGCGTGATCAATCTGAGGGCCGTCCAAACGGTGTAGAAGACGTCACGGCCGGCAACCCTTACGAACAAAGTGGTACCAAAGGTCACACCATCAGCATCGTCACCAATGCCACCTGCGAAGGCCCAGACGCTATTCATGCTTCCGGTTCACGCAAAGTTGCCATCCTTTACAAGAAAGAAGGCGGCGGCTCAATCTGTCAACCACTTTAAAAAAGACACCCCGCAAGGGGTTCTTTTTTTAGTCTAATATTTTTACCACTTAATTTCTTCGAGGCCCTTCGATTTTAAATATTCATTCGTTTTCGAAAATGGTCTAGAACCAAAGAATCCATTATGGGCCGAAAGCGGCGAAGGGTGAGCCGATTCTAAAACTAGGTGTCTCTCTTGATCAATTAATACCTTTTTACTTCTAGCATCTCTTCCCCACAAAATAAATACCAAATTTTCACGATTTCTATTCAAATACTCCACACAGTTCTTCGAAAAAATCTCCCACCCTTTTCCTCTATGCGACCCAGCTTTATGCGCCTCCACTGTCAATACATTATTTAGTAGCAGCACTCCCTGCTCTTGCCAACTCGAAAGATCCCCATCTGGATTTATGTGCTCTCCCATATCCGCATCGATTTCCTTGTAAATATTCAATAGGCTAGGTGCTATGTATTTTCCACCTTTTTTAACCGAGAAAGCCAACCCATCCGCCACTCCTGGTGTATGATATGGGTCTTGTCCCAAAATAACTACCTTTATTTTATTTAAATCTGTCAAAAAAGTCCTAAACACCGAGCCTTTTTCTGGAAAGATCGTCTTTTTCTCATATTCTTCATGTAAAAAATCAGCTAATTTTTTAAAATAAGCCTTTGAGAATTCTTCCTCCAAAAACCCCCGCCAACTCTCATCAAAACACTTCATCTTATAATGCAAATAGTTTTCTTAATCCCTCTTGTACCTCATCAATCGTTCCCCCAGCGTCCAGGCAATGCAACTTCATTTCCTTCGCCACCTTAAGATATGCTTCATTTACTTTTTTCTGAAACTCTGTTGGCTGTGTTTTTAATACTTCACCCACTCGACCTTGTTCAACCGCCTGCATATTTAGCCTACGTTGCCTCTCCGCATCTGATAGCGTCAGTACTACCATCCTATCAGGCTTAAAATAATAATCCGGCATAATTCCTTTGTGCAAACGCGAAATTAACGATTTTGATACCCCACCAGCATACCCTTCATAAATCAAGGTCGACAACCAGTTACGTGTCAAGATCACCGTCTCACCTCGCCTTAACGCAGGCTCCGCAATCTTTCGCCATTGCTCATAACGATTGACTAGGAATAGCAACACCCTAGTTCTATGGTTAATATCTTGCTTAGTTTTATATGTTAACTTAGCAATCTCAGAGACAAAGGGATCCTCCGAACCAGTTCCCGACTCTGAATAAGCGGTCACGATCTCACCCTTTCCCCTCAGATATTCAGCCAGAAGTCGCGCCTGTGTATCTTTCCCGGTCGCATCTTGCCCCTCGATCACAATCAACATTATTTCACTCCTGCCGCATGCTTTTTCAAAATCTCCCCGCCTTTTTTCTTCCCTGCTGCGTATTCAGAGTAACATTTCGGACAAATTGCCCTATACTCAACCTCTGAGGTTCCATCATCGATTAAGACATCTGGGCCATCCGCCATAAACTCTCCATTCAAAAACCGCGCGTTCAGCGTTGCCTTACGTCCACACTCACATATCGTTTTAATTTCATCGATATCGTGTGCCATCTGTAATAATCTGGTTGCCCCTTCAAAACCACCATCAGTCAACCTAAAGTTTAATCTTAAGCCATAAGCCATTACCGGCACCTCAAGATCCGTCGTCACTTTCATCAACTGATCCACTTGTTTTGACGTCAAAAACTGTGCCTCATCAACAAGCACACAGGAAATTTTCTTATCCTTAATATATTTTTTCAAATAACTAAAGAGATCATCTTCTTTCTCAAAACAAAAATCCGTCACTCGCTCCGGCCCAATCCTGGTTAACAATTTTTCGCCATTCTTGGTATCCGTCTTTGGTTTCATCACACAGACCTGATGTCCACGTTCCTCATAATTAAAAGCTACCTGTAAAAGTTGCATTGTCTTTCCACAGCCCATTGCCCCGTATCTGAAATATAGTTTCGCCACAGCATCCTCCTAGTATTATTATCTCTATAGTAACACAAGAGTTCAGTTTCTACACATCTTCACTAAACTGCGAATTATAAAGCTCCGCATAGAAGCCGTTCTTTGCGATCAATTCCTTATGGTTACCTTGCTCAATGATATTCCCCTCCCGCATTACCAAAATCAAATCAGCCTCTCGAATTGTCGACAACCGATGTGCAATCACAAAGGAAGTTCTCCCCTTTGTGAGCTTTGAAAACGCATCCTGGATTAATTGTTCAGTGCGTGTATCCACATTAGAAGTTGCCTCATCCAAAATCATCATCATCGGCTCGCTAATCACTGCCCTTGTAATCGTCATCAATTGTTTTTCTCCAGCCGAAATATTGTCCGAGTCTTCTGAAATCACCGTTTGATACCCATTGGGTAGCGATTTAATAAAATGATCTACTCCCACCAGTTTCGCCGCTTTATAAACATCTTCATCCGAAATCTTCTTTGCTCCGTATTTCAAATTCTCCATAATTGTCCCTGAGAATAACCATGTATCTTGTAAGACCATCCCGAATAAATCGCGTACTTCATCACGTCGCATTTTCTTAGTCTCCACTCCATCAATCAAAATCTCGCCATCATTAGGATCAAAGAATCGCATTAACAGGTTTACAATCGTAGTCTTTCCCGCCCCAGTCGGACCCACAATCGCCACTTGCATTCCTGGCTCAATTTTTACCGAGAAGTTCTTAATCACAGGTTTTACATCATAACTAAAATTCACGTTTCTAAACTCCACCTCACCAAGAAATTTACGATCCTTATTCATGATTTGCTTAAATAAACTTTTTTCCACTTCTGGGGTTTCTTCCGTTTCTTCAAGGAAGTTAAAGATTCTTTCTGCTGCTGCCAAAATCTGCTGAATCGTACTTGAAAGCTGTGCCACTTCAGTAATTGGCCTATTGAAGCGATTTAGATACTGGATAAATGCTTGTATTCCACCAATTGAAATTGCTCCTGAAATTACATAATAACCACCCAACATACACACCCCAGCATATGCCAAGTTTAAAAATACATGTGTTAGTGGAAATGTTAGCGAACTTAAAAACTGTGCTCGTCTACTTTCTTCGTATAGCCTAGTATTCATCTTATCGAAACTCTTAATTGACTTACCTGCATGATTATTTGCTTTAATAATCAACTGGCCACTAAAGTTCTCCTCAATAATCGAATTTAATTTACCCAGCGTTGCTCTTTCAGCCGCAAAATATACCTTGGCCTTCTTTAATACGACCGAAATAAAAATAGTTGAAATTGGTACGGCGATAATAGCAATCAATGATAACGTTATTGAAAGATACAACATAATTGCAAGATATCCAAACAACATTGTAAAGCTTGTAATTATCTGGGTTAAAGTTTCCGCAAAAGAAACAGAAATTGTATCCACGTCATTAATCATCCTGGACATCACATCACCATTCGGCGTTTTATCAAAGTAGCCAATTGGTAGTTTCCT
>CAUUKK010000056.1:0-4518 GCA_963545805.1 uncultured Candidatus Saccharibacteria bacterium | reverse complement strand
CCAAGTTTTTCCCAAAAAAGGTTACCGAGATTATTATTGGAGAAGACAACCAAAGCGACTTTATTAATACCTTCGTTTTTTAAGGCAGCCAGTGATGATGTTACGAGTTTTTGCCCGATACCTTTCTTTCTAAAATTCTCGGAAACTGCAGTGTGATAAATATAGCCCCTTCGTCCATCATGTCCCGTAATAATCGTTCCAATAATTTTATTATGTAATGTGGCTACAAAACATGTATTTGGATTACGTTGCAAGAAAATATTAATCCCTGTTTTTGTATCATCTAAATTATTTAAACCCATTCCTTTGGTTAAAGTCCAGAGCTTATAGATATTATCATAATCTTCGATTAACATTGGTCTTATGTAAATGTCATCCATGTTCTACTTTGTTCCATTATATTCGAACTGCTCTTAAGAATTGACGTGATAGATAGGTTCTTTGTAAATTCGACCATTCGCCGGTACAAGTTATGATACTAATTGATTCCACTCCTTCAACTGGTGAAGTCTGCATGGAGCGCATTTTTTGATTGGCCTCTTTTAAAGTATAGGTATAGTTATCGTAGACTTGATAAGTATATTTTGTGCCATCACCCATTTCGATGATGATATGGTCGCCTTTTTCAAGTAGAACAAGATTCTTGAAGACGCCTTGCATAGTTGGACCACCATTGTGTCCATCAAGAATAGCAGTACTGTTTTTACCCGGAAGACTGGATTTAGTGTACCATCCAACGTCAAAAATGCTGAGTGGGACTGCGATAGCGCCTGCGGCGGTTTCGTTCACAGGGAGAATTCTTGCATTATTTACACCAATTTTTTCTATACTTAAAAAGCGTGGCTGATCGGCAGCGACGATATAGTTTTGTTTTTGATCGTTGGTGATAATTGTTTCGTCGACATCTGTACTATCGATGGAGATGTCACCGGAGGTGCGGGGCTCTATGCGCTCTTTGCCTTCTTGGGATTTATAATATTGGTTTTCCCAGATAGCTAGTCTTGCGATTACTACCATGAAAAGGATTAGTACAATAATTTTTAGAATCGTACTGATATGTAGTTTTGAGCGTGAGTTCTTTAATTGCATATATCCACCCTATATTTTTTTACTTAAAGTCGTCGTAGGTAACCATCAGGGCACGAGAGTCGACTTGACGTAGATTTTCAAGTGCAACAGTAACTACGATAAGAAGACCAGTTCCGGAGAGGGATAGGCCCATTGGTGAGCCGGTAAGAATAATAAAGATATAGTCCGTGATGAATGGTAGCATGGCAATAAGGCCGAGTGAGAATGAGCCAAAGAGATTTAATCGGTTGACAACATTATCAAGATATTTGGCTGTTGTTTTTCCTGGTCTTACGCCTTCGATGAAGCCACCTTGTTTTTGTAGATTATCGGCAATCTCATTAGTATTAAAGATGATGGTTGTGTAGAAATAAGTGAAGAGAACGACGAGAATGAAGTAGAGTGCAGGATAAATAAACCATTGCGGAGTGATGCCGTTTGGATATAGTTTGGTGAAGTTCTGAGCATTTGGTGCAGTAAAAAGTGACGTAAGTGTGGCTCCGATACTATTATCGGGCTTAATTGTGGTGAGAAGCTGTCCAAGCAGTGAAGGTAGAGAGAGGAAGGCGGTGGCAAAAATGACAGGAACAACGCCGGCGGCAATTAATTTAATTGGAAGAATAGACTTAATACCACCATAGGTACTATTACCGTGTACGCGCTTGGCGTAATTGACCGTAATAATTCTCTGTGCTTCATTTAGCTTAACGAGCCAATAGAGGACGAAGATAATTGCAAGACCCATGATGAGAAGCGTCCAGAAGACTGTAGGATTGACAGGTAGATTAAACCATCCAAAGAGATTTAAGGTGCCGTATTTGGTTTCAAAAAGACTGTGGGTAAGGCTGGCCGTTGTAGTTGGGAATTGAGAGATAATACTAGCAAAGATTATCATCGAGATACCGTTACCAACGCCCTGTTCTGTAATAAGTTCACCCATCCACATTAAGATGATTGAGCCTGCTGTCATAGTGGTGATTGATAGAATCCAGTCACGGGTGGTTGGAACAAAAGATACGGTGTTGGTCGCGGCGATTGACTGGTACAGAATATAGATATAGGCAATAGATTGGACAATGGCTAGGGGTACGGTGATCATGCGGGTCCATTGATTGATTTTGCGGCGCCCTGTTTCGCCATCTTCGGAGAGCTCTTCAAGACTTGGAATAGCTTTGGTGAGAAGTTGAAAAATAATAGAGGCGGTGATATATGGAGAGAGTCCAACTAGGATTATGGAAAAAGAAGCGAGGCCGCCACCTGAGATTAAGTTTAGGAAACCGGAGAAATCAGATTTTGAAATTAGATTAGAAACAGCATCCTTAAAGGTTTTGGCATCTCCCATTGGTACTGGAATATGTGCGAGTAAACGATATGCGACGATTATGCCAAAAACAATGGCAATACGTTTTAACATGTCTTTGTTTTTTAGGGATTTGAAAATTGTCTTGAAATGCATTAGGACCTCTCTTGTATTTACTTATATATAGTATCATAAACTAGACAAAAAATAACCCCAGGAAGGGGTTATTTTTAATATGATCTATTCTGATACTTTATTTTCAGCTTTTGGACGGGCTGGAACTTTAGCTTTAGTAAAGTTACCACCTGCCTTTTTGATCATCTCGATAGCAGTTTTACTGGCAAATTGAGTCTTAAGATCAATTTTAGCTTCTAGCTCACCACGGGTAATAACCTTAACTTTGACGTATGGGTTGGTGATGAGATTTGCTTCAGCTAGAATGAAGTTGTCGACAATGCCGGATAGACCATTAAGGTTATCGGTGTAGACAAGCTCTGCTTTCTTGTGAAGAGACTTGAAGCCTTTAAGCTTTGGAACTGCTTGCATAAGAGCACGTTGACCACCCATGAAGGTTGCTGGCATTTTGCGGTGACCAGTACGAGCTTTTTGACCCTTGGTACCACGACCTGCAGTTTTACCACGACCAGCTGCGATACCACGACCGGCGCGGGTTGGGCGAGAATTGCGCTCAACGATTAACTCATTGTACTTCATTATTTATTCTCCTTTTTGGAGGTTTTACCTTTTTCGATAGTAGTATTCCATTTTGCGCGTGGAACTTGCTGTCTAAGACCTTCGATAACGGCGTAAGCAATGTTGACTTTATTGGTTGAGCCAAGTGATTTGGAAATTAAGTTCTTAATTCCAGTGAGGCCAATGACAGAACGAACGATACCGCCGGCGATAATACCGGTACCAGGAGCGGCAGGCTTCATTAAGACGCGAGCACCCGTAGTTTTGGTTTCAACTTCGTGGCAGATAGTCTCTTCGTTCAAGTTGAAGGTGATCATGTTCTTTTTAGCAACACGAACGGCTTTTTGTACAGCAGTAGTAACGTCACCGCCTTTTGCTACGCCGACACCAACTTTATTTTTCTTATTACCTACGGCAACAAGAGCTTTAAAACGCATACGGCGACCGCCTTTGACGGTACGAGAAACGCGATCGATATTGATGGTGATTTCTTCAAATTCTTTTGGTGTGTTGTCGGCTTTAACGCGGTCACGACGTGTGTTTTTGCGCATTGGTCGACCTGACATATCGCGGGTCTGCTTGGTAGCGGCAACTTCGTCAGTCATCTTTAAAGTACCAGACTTATTGACAACTTTTGGTTGCTTTGGAGCAGTTGTATTTGCGTCGGCCATATTAGAACTCCAATCCTTCCTTACGAGCTGCATCGGCGAGTGAAGACATGCGTCCAGCGTAGAGCCTTGAACCTCGGTCGAAAACAACCTTGCTGATATTTGCTTTTTTAGCTAATTTGGCAATTTCAGTACCAATTTGAGCTGCTTTTTCTGACATTGAACCATTCATTTTCTTGCCAATAGTTGTTGCGTAGGCAAGAGTAGTCATAGTGTCATCGTTAATAATTTGTGCAGTAACGTTTAGATTACTGATGTGGACAGTAAGACGAGGACGCTCCTCGGTGCCGTGGATCTTAGCACGGGTTCGATTTGCACGAAAAACTTTATTCATTATTTCTTTCCTGCCTTTCCTGCCTTACGAAGAATAACTTCGTCAGCATATTTAATACCTTTACCCTTGTATGGCTCTGGTTTCTTGAAGGCGCGGATTTCTGCTGCAGTTTGACCAACTTTTTGTTTGTCAATGCCAGAAACGATAATTTCCATCTTGTTAGTTTTTAGCTCAACACCTTCTGGAGCTGAGTATTTAACAGGATGTGAGAAACCGAGAGACATCTCAATTTCTTTTGGTCCGCCTGAAAGACGATAACCAACACCATTAATCTCAAGTTTCTTTTCAAAACCTTGAGTGACGCCAATGACGGCGTTATTCAAAAGTGCGCGTTGTAGACCATGCCAAGAACGGGACTTTGGTTCGTCATCTTTACGAGTAACGATAGCTTTTCCGTCTTCGACAGTGACTACAACGTTTTCCTGAACAGGAACCTCGAGTGACCCTTTAGGTCC
>CAUUKK010000055.1:0-4842 GCA_963545805.1 uncultured Candidatus Saccharibacteria bacterium | reverse complement strand
ATTTTCAATAATTTCATCCCCAGGTTGCAATTTGTCAGCCTCCCAGAAACCAAGCTCGGTGGCTGCCTGCTCGATGGCCTTAGTGATTAATTCGGTCTCTTCAGTAGTTAGCGGATAATTATAGACCAGCTCCCAGTTTTTAGGGTCATATTTTTTTCCGTCATTTCCGTTTGTCATCGGTTTGTATCTGTAATATTGCGTCCCTTGTGCCACAAATAAATGTAAATGCTTTAGTTGTGCTGGTGTTGCTTCTGCTACCTCAATTAATCTGTCCACGATCTGAATCAAAAATTGGTCAAATTTCTGTCCTGAAATTGGGCAGATCTCAAAGTAATTTAGACATTCAGTCAAAAGAATCGCAATCTCTTCCGGAATCGGTGTCTTTGCGATATTTAAAGTTTGATCAATATCAAATGCGAGAACCTTCTTCATTTCACTCCTTTATCTAGTCTTAAGCTCATCATAACCGACAAAAACTCAAAAGTAAATCTAAAAATGCTATAATAGAGACATGAAAACATACGTGATGGGCAACTGGAAAATGAACTTAACGGTCGGTGATTCTTCAATTTATCTGCAACGACTACTTAAAAAGATTAAACCTTCGCGTGGCCTCGAAATCATCATCGCCCCTAGCGCCATTTCTCTCCCCTCCTTATCTCTCCAACTCGAACGTAACAAATCAAAAATCAAGTTAGCCGCTCAGAATTTTTATCAAAAAGACTTTGGCGCTTACACCGGTGAAATTTCTATCGCCCAACTTCGCGGTGTTGTTTCTTATGCTTTAATCGGCCATTCCGAGCGTCGCTTTATCTTTGGCGAAACCAATAAAGATATCAGTCAAAAAGTTGCCGCCGCCATTCGCAGCGGTATCACCCCTATACTTTGTATTGGCGAAACCGAAAATCAACGCAACTTTGGTGAAACCATCGACGTTCTCCGAGATGAACTTCTTGGTGGCCTCTCCGAAATTGACACTGAAGATGTTAAAAAGTGTCTCATCGCCTACGAGCCAGTCTGGGCTATCTCCACCTCTAAACAAGCTCGTCCTGCCACTCCCGATGAGATCGCCGCCTCTATCCAGTTAATTAAAGAACAGCTGATTGATATTTATGGGAAGGAAACTGCTGAAGAAATCCCGCTTCTCTATGGTGGTAGCGTCAATCCAAATAATGCTGGTGCCTATCTTACCATCCCTGGCATTAACGGTGTACTTGTTGGAGAATCCAGTCTCATTTCTGATAATTTTAATGAAATTATTGAAACCGCCAAACGTGTACGCGAATAAACTTAAGCTATTTGTGAAAAATATTAAAAATCGAGTATAATATATAAGAATATAGATTAAAGCTTATGCAAGACGAATCAAGGACATCAATTAGAATCTCACAGCCAAGCTCAGCCAGGACAAGAATGGCTCAATCTCCAGCCTCATATAGGCGCATGGATTTTGCTCCAGTCCAGACAGCGCGACGCCCTGCCGCTGCTCTACCAACCGACCGAGATCTTGAACGCCATCGCATTGCAAAGCAAGAAATGCAGCGCCGAGAGGCAATTAGGCAACAAATTGAAGAGCAAAATCGCCTGAAAAATCTTAATCAACGTCGTATCGAGGCTGCCAAGCAGGAGCTTTCCGAGTATCAGGCCGCCGAAGAACAGCGCAGTCGTGCCTTAGAGGCAGAGCGTCAGCGCGCTATTGAGTCTCAACGCCTCGCTCAGCGTGAAGCTCTAGAGAAAATGGCTGCTCGCCGCAAGGCTATGGAACAAGAGGCTCATCGCCGCCAGATCGAAGAGAAAAATCGTAAGCTTCGTGCCATGCAAGAGATGCAACGCCAACAGGAGGCTTCGAAAATCAATGTTTCCCGCCGTATTTCCGTCGCACCCGTCCAGACTTCTCCATTCAAAAAAGTTACTAACCCCGCCGCTCGCATTCAAGCCCGCTCGGTTGATATGCAGGCAAAAACCACTATCTCAGTTTCTGATGCTCAGATAAAACCCACCCTTCGCCCTGCCGGTGATACCAAGGTTCTCCCAGCTTCCCGTATTCAGGTTGTCGCCTCCCCAAATCGTAAATTGTTTGGTCGTATCCGTCCTGCCGGTCCATCTCGCCAAGTTCCCCAAGACGAACAGGATCCACTAGTACAGTCTGCGCGTAATTCTCATATTGAATTATCTACTTCTAGTGCCTCAACTACCTCAGATAGCGACCTGGAGGATATTCTCTATGATGCTTTTGAAGACTCAACCTCTGACACCCCAGAGAGACTTTCAGCCAAAAGCCGCAATCAGAGTCAAAACTCTGAGCCCATTCAAGATACCTCTGAAAACAATATGAACTATGTCTTAGGTGGCCGCTCCCCGTTCATTAACACCGATAAAATTGTCAAGCGCCCTCTTTCTGAGTTCCGCAAGGACGATTCTAAGGTTAGCACTTCTTTCGATGCTGCCTCCATGCTGAAGCAAAATGATGACTTTACCAGCACCTCAAAGCCTCGTAAAAATGTTTACGCTAAACGCGAGAATACCAAGAAGTCTACCAAAAAAGGCACCATGATCGTTGAAGATCGTCCTAAAGGTGTTGGCATCTCACTTGCCATCGCTATCACTTTTATGATCATTCTCGGTACTGTTGTTGGCGCCCTCGTTTATTTCGCCTTCTTCCAATAAATGCTTTTAGTGGCTCGATTATCATGATTCACATTTTTTAATCGATCTATAAGATCTATAATTATTTAAAACAAAAAACACCACTAAAAGACGGCGAGTCCTACCCTGATTATCTCTATAAGCACATATCTGAAATAAACAATGATATTACACGTGGCACAAAATACTCTTTGCTTCTTTCTTTGTAGAAAAAATAGCCCTCATCTTTGAGGGCTATAAGGTTCTACATAACCTTATCGCGAGGCGGACACGGGTCGTTCCCGTTAGGGACTGTATCGCTATCCATAATCTGTCCATTCGGTCTATGAATACGAACTTCTCCGCCACCTTGATTCCGAGAAAACTGTTTTGCTAGTTTTTCAGCTTGGGCTTTTGTTGCTGTATGAACGCTTGCTCGGCTTGCACCTTCACGCTTAACTGAATATCCAGCTTTGCGGTTACCGGAAACATGGTAATTTACTTTTGCCATATAGCTACGGTCCTTTCCGCTACCTATCTCTTCGTTCGTAGACATGATTTTCGTTTCATGGTATTATATGAGAATAAAAGCTCAAAGCAAGTTTTTATCGAAGAGGCACTTGTCGAAGGTGCCCTCTTTTATACCTCCAAACTCTTTGAGATTGGTAATTGCATTATAGCTCACCCATAAAGCATATGTCAACAATAAATCATAGAATTGTAAAGATTTTTAACATAATCAGTTGTATTTTTAACACAATGTGCGTTATAATATAATTAACGTAAGCGAAAGGAATATGGTTATGAGTGGGCAAATATCAAATAATATTGCCAAGGCACGGCAAGCTCGGGGATATTCTCAAGAACAAGTTGCGCGTGCTATTGGTGTTAGTCGCCCTACATATATCAATATTGAAGCTGGGAAAAAAGAGCTGACCGTCAGCCAAGCAGAGACGTTGTCTTCCGTGTTGCGCGTAGGAATCGACGATATACTTGGCATTTCCGATGGCTCTTCTGTTTTCTCTGACGTAATGACATCTACTGATAAATATAAACAGATTATTCTTAATGCCATTCGGTATGGCGCTGATAAGAACGACGGCAAAATCACAAAAACCAAACTTGCTAAGCTCGTATATCTTGCGGACTTTATTTGGTATTACGAAAACTCGAAGCCAATGTCTGGAATGACTTATCGTAAACTTCCGCGCGGTCCAGTATCTGACGTTTATTTCCGCGCCCTAGACGAAATGGAAGAAGATGGGACAATCAAACGCGAACCAAGTGGCAAAGCCATTATGTTTTCGTTAGTTGAAAAAGAAGCTCCTACGGGTAAATTGTCAAAGGAAGAAACCGATTTAATCAAAAGAATAGGCGAAGCATGGCAAGGAAAATCTACGGACGATATAGTTAATTTTACACACGAGCAATTGCCGTGGCAAATTTGTTTAGACGGCGAAGCAATTCCATATAGTTTAATTTTTCAGGAAGAGCCGGAGAAAATATATGGACCAGCACAAATATAAAGCTGTTTTTGAGGATTACACTAAGCGACATTTTATTAAGAATTTCGAAAAGAAATACAAGTCGCAATGGGCCAAAACCCAAGATGACATTATATTTGTATGTGAACACGTCGAAAATATGCTCTTAACTAAACGTGCTGATTTAATATCAGTAGCCGATAATTATCGTTTAGTGAAATTAGATTTTGCAATCTTTGGACTAAAAATATCTCCTAAATCTTCTGGGAATAGATGTATTTTATTGTTGGACGACGATATGAGAACCGTCAAAGTATTATTGGTTTATTCCAAAAATGATATTCCTACCCACAATGAAACGCAGGAGTGGAAGAATATTATAAAAAATCAATATCCAAGTGTAGGAGAGATATTTGATTTATAGGAAAACAAAAAATAAAAACAGATATGGAAGCCGAAAAAAATATAAAACTTATGTGATTTGCGTTAGAGTCCATTGATAATTTGGGAAACAATTTTGTCCACCTTTTCCCCAGAAACGTCGAAAAGTGTAAACAAATCATATTTCCAGACGGATTTTGGGTTGATAATGATATAAATGTCCACACCTGTGCTATTAGCCCAATTTACGGATACAGAAATCAAAAAAATCCGACAATTGTTGTCGAATTTCCCGTATGGTGCGAGTGGAGAGAATCGAACTCTCGTCCCAAGTTTGGAAAACTTGTATACT
>CAUUKK010000054.1:0-4891 GCA_963545805.1 uncultured Candidatus Saccharibacteria bacterium | reverse complement strand
GGTTAGCACTTTCCAGTTATCTTCATTCTTAGCTTTGGCGTCATGAATGATGGTATTAGCCTTTAGAGTACTACGACTAGCTGGAGAATCCTCGAGAATTTTATCAATATAGATTTTTGGCATAGTGAAATGCGCTTTTTCATTGATATTGAATTGATTATTCATAAATTGTGGCATGCCGGTGATGGCGAGAATGGTAAAAATTAGAATACCATAGAGCCAGTTCATGGTAACGCCGCCGAAAAGAATGGCAGTTTTTTGCAAATAATTTGTGGCGCCAAAAGTATGGGGCTTGGTTTCAGCGTCTGATTCCCCATCCATGGTACAAAAACCACCAAGTGGTAAAAGATTGATGCTAAATATCAAATAATCTTGTTTATAGAGTGGATCATTTTTATATTCTGTGCTAGGAATGAAAAACCAGACATATTTATCTTGTTTAGTCTTGTCCTTCCCCATGGCGAGAAGTTTCTGGAGACGTTTTTGGTTGACTTTGGCTTTAGATTCTGACTTAAGACTGTCATAGAATTTTTGAACTTCTTTAGCCGGCAGGTGAAGCCAGGCGAGCTTGCGTGGCGGAAGGCCGATGCCAAATTCGTTAACTTTGACACCGGATTTTTTTGCCATAATGAAGTGGCCAAATTCGTGAATGACGACGAGTAATGTGAGGGCGATAAGGCCGATAAAAGCACCAAATAAAATATTCATATATCTATTTTAGCACAAGAAAAATAGAATAGGTTTTTCGCCTATTCTATTTTTTGTCTGAACAAATATTTTATTCAGTAACGCCGAGTTCGATGCGCTTGAATTGCTTGACGGTGATGTTTTCACCAGTTTTTGCAATCATCTCCTTGATGAATTCTGCGACGGTCTTAGAATCATCGAGGATGTAAGGTTGGAGCATCAAAACTTTATCAGAGAAAGCTTTTTTGACTTGGCCAGAAAGAATTTGTTCCTTCATATTTTCTGGACCCTTGAAGTTAGCTTCGAATTCTTCCATTTTAGCCTTCATAGTTTCGGTTGGAATATCTTCTTCGGAAACGTAGAGTGGAGACATGGAAGCAACTTGCATAGCAAGTTTGTGAGCAAGATCTTTGAACTCATCGGTGTTAGCAACGAAAGAAGTTTCACAGTTCACTTCGATGATAGCGCCGAGACGACTGTCGTGGATGTAAGCGTCGACGATACCTTCGCGGGTTTCACGGTCACCACGCTTTTCAGCCTTGGTAAGACCCTTTTCGCGCATAGCCTTGAGGGCTTTGTCGAAATCGCCATCGGCTTCGACAAGAGCTTTTTTAGCGTCGGTGAGACCTACGCCAGACAATTCTTTAAGTTTTTTGATATTTTCAATGGTAATTTCTGCCATTTTTATCTCCTTAATAGATGAAAATTAGTTTTTGGCGGATTTGATAGCTTCGACAAAGTAATCAAGAATAAGCTTTTCAGCCTTGGTGGAATCGTCGTTAGCTGGAATGACGATGTCGATATCGGTTGGGTCGACATTAGTGTCACAAATAGCGATTACTGGAATGTGAAGAGCTTTAGCTTCCTTAATGGCGTTTTTATCTTCGCAAGCGTCAGTAACGATGACGGCAGCTGGTTGATCGGTCATATCTTTGATACCACCGTAGCGGGTGTTAAGTACAGCGATTTCTTCCTGGAAGCGTTGAACTTCGAGCTTAGAATAGCGAGCTTCGAGTTCACCGGTCTTCATGCGGCGTTCAAGGTCTTTAACCTTCTTGATTTGGCGGTTAACAGTTTCGACGTTAGTGAGAGTACCACCAACCCAGCGTTCGGTAACGTATGGCATGTCGACAGATTCAGCAGCTTCTTTAACAATGGCTTTAAGTTGTTTCTTGGTACCAACGAAAAGAATTTTCTTGCCGTCTTTGGCGATTTTCTTGGTAAGAGCGAGGGCTTCTTCGAGGCCAGCTACGGTCTTTTCAAGATTAATAATGTGAGTGTCTTGGCGCTTGCTATGGATGTATTGAGCCATTTTTGGGTGCCAACGTGAGGTCTTGTGACCAAAGTGAGCTCCTGCTTCGAGGAGTTCTTTCATGTCGATAGTCTTGGACATGTTTTCCTTTCCCTTCACTTCATCTTGTCTTCAGGAAAACGGATGAAGCTGTTTCATTAAATTAATTACTTTTCTATCTTAACATAAGGGGTGGAATCTGTAAAGCTAATTCCCTATTGAAAAAACCACGAGTATCTGATAAAATGGTGACTAATTATGAGTAAACAAGAATTGCATCCAAAAGATTATCGCTTTGTGGTTTTTGCTGATGACGCTGCGAACTTTTCTTTCTTGACTAAGTCTACCGCTAAGAGCGAAGAGACTATCAAGTGGACCGATGGAAATGAATATCCACTCGTGAAGGTTCAGATTTCTTCGGCTTCTCACCCATTCTTTACTGGTGAAGAGAAGATTATCGATACCGAAGGTCGCGTTGACCGCTTCAAGGCTCGTGCTATGAAGGCAGAAGCTTTGAAACAGGCTCTCGCCAACAAAGCTGCTAAGCAGATGAAAGAAGCTGAGAAAAAAGCAGAAAAAGCTGAAGCTTAAGTCCAAAATAAGGCCATTTGGCCTTATTTTTTGTGAAAAGTGAAAAGATATATTATAATAGAGAAGTTATGGATCTTTAGCTCAGTTGGCTAGAGCGTACGATTCACATTCGTAAGGTCACTGGTTCGAGCCCAGTAAGATCCACCAAGATATTTTTTGTTGGAAAAGAAAATACCCCCTATAAATAGGAGGTATTTTCGTTTTTCTTAACACTAATCACTGTTATTGTTCAGCGAAAGCCTGAAGCATTGATTCGGGATTGAACTGAATCAAGGTGGATTGGTTAGTAACCCACATCTTCAGATAATCGGGGTGATTCTTGAGGTAGTTATACTCCTCAATCTTCATGATACGTGGGTCACGTGTAGCGAAACTTAGTCCGTATCCATCTTGATCGTCGTCAGTGTGAACTTTTTCATTGGCGAGAATAGAAATATAGTCTTCGTGATGCTTGCAGCCGGCAATTACTCTACCAGTAACAAAAGTATTCTTTTTAAGTAAAGTTTCATCGCCGTTATCTTGAATAAAACATACCACTTCTTCACCGACATTAAACCACCACTGATCAGAGCGAATAGTGGTAAAAAGAGGTTTTGGCTCTGCCTGCTTTATGGCTTCAAGAATCATCTTCATGGAGTTGTAAGCCTTATCTTGTATCTGAGCTAATTGATTTTTGTTATTTTTAGAAATATTAATCTCAGGATAAGGAGAGCTAATTGCGCAAGCTGCCATCATCTCTATAGTTAGATAATATTTTGCTATAGTTTCAAGGTTTTCAGTACCAAGAAAAGGTAATTCAAAATCAACTGGTAATTCAATATTTCCTAAGTAATCAATAACAAGGTCCCTAGCGTTAATTATTTGATTCGTCATAGCGCAAATCTCCTTTCTTTAATAAGACTCGATCTGAGTCAATATGATAGAGGTTATTTGCTGCTTAGCAGCGCAGGAGATACAAAATTTATATACCCTACGCCGCCAAGCATTAGACAAAACAAACGAAAAACGATATTAATGTACGATGGATTAAATCCATGATCACTATATTGTAGCATAATTAGCTTATTTTGTCAAATAAGCATAATAGGTTTGAAAGTTTGGATTATTTCGAGATGTATAAGATCCACCAAGATATTTTTTGAAATCCCGGGAAGGGATTTTTTAGGTATTCTTTATGGTGAAGTATCCTGGACGTCCATTTGTAACATCGTCAATACGAGCATATTCTTTATCGAGATGGTTTGCATTATAGGTTGTGCCGCTACCACCTTGAAGTTTAGTGCTATCGGTAAACATATTGGCGGAATTATTAATGCTGTCATTTTTGAAATCAGCTGAAGCGAAGATTGTCGTAAGATTTTTATTATTTCTAAACATCTCTGAGCCATTTAATAGATGTTCTGTTTTGAATTTAGTGATGTCGATAGATACCGTAGTCGAATTCGCAAACATTGATGACATGTTAGTTACTTTTTCGGTATTAAATGTCGATAAGACAAGAGGTGATTTATTATTAAGGCCCATAAACATTTCACTCATGTTTGTGACGGCACTCGTGTCGAACTGGCTGTTGAAGGAAAGTTGTTCGCTTCCTAACGTGAGGTTCTTAAACATTCCTTGCATATTAGTGACGTTTTTGGTGATAAAATGGTTGCCAAAAATAATTTTGCGCTGATAATTAGTATTTATATTGTCGGAGCCGAATAGATAGCTCATATCGGTAATATTTTCGGTATTAAACGACGAGAGGTATAAGGAATAACTAGAGTTGTCGACGCTTGTATTTTTAAACATGTATTTCATATTAGTAAGTTTTGAAATGTTATCGCGCTCTGGCATAAGGATGGGATTTTTTACCATTGGCTTATATCCTTCAAACATACTACCGGTATCAGTTAGTGATGAGAAGGTTGCATCGCTGAAGTTCATTGATGGTAGCTCGGAATTTTTATACATAGAATTGGTGGATGTGGTGAATCTGCCAAAGTCGCTTGATGGTCTGCTAGTATATCCATTGCCGCAGCCACTATAACAACGAGCAATAACACCCTCAAACATAGAAGTCATATCTGAACTATTGATCAGGTAGTTGCCGTAGATGCGGAAAGAATCACCTACATCAACATTTTTATACATCTCCCGTGTAGAGACGGGTTTGGTGGTGTTAAAAGTGAAATTTGCACGAACATTTGAATCTGCAATTAAGGCGTCAAGAATGAGCGGATCAGATTGCCTTAAATTGTAGTAAAATTCACTAGATAAGCCGAGGAAATTTTTATTGTCGTTGTGATATAGACGGTATAAGGAGTGTGAAAAATTCTT
>CAUUKK010000053.1:0-4991 GCA_963545805.1 uncultured Candidatus Saccharibacteria bacterium | reverse complement strand
CACACACCCGTAAGTACACCGCTCATGATGAAGCAAATGAGGCTAAGCTTGGTGATAAGGTAGAAATCGTCGCCTGCCGTCCTTACTCAAAGACTTGTACTTATAAACTCGTCAAAATTCTTGAAAAATCCCACGACTCAGTCGAATTAAAGTCTGAAGTTACTGGTGACCAAGAAGGAGAGGAAAACTAAGATGATTCAACAGGAAACTAGATTAGCTGTCGCAGATAACAGCGGAGCCAAGGAACTTGGCGTAATCCGTGTCCTCGGTGGAACTCGCGCTCGTTACGCTCGTGTTGGTGACATTGTCACCGCCAGCGTAAAGGACGCATCTCCTACAGGAAACATTAAGAAAAAAGCAGTAGTTCGTGCCGTTATCGTTCGCACTCGTGGTCAAATTCGCCGTGCTGATGGTTCTACCATTCGCTTCGACGACAACGCCGCCGTCATCGTTAACGACGACAAAACTCCAAAGGGTACCCGTGTCTTCGGACCAGTCCCACGCGAGCTTCGTGAACTCGGCTTCAACAAGATTATCAGTTTAGCACCGGAGGTTCTATAATATGGCACAGAATTTGAAATCTGGCGATATGGTAAAAATCATTGCCGGCGACCACAAAGGTCAGACTGGTAAAATCGTCAAAATGGATCGTGCCGCTCACAAAGCAATGATCGAAGGTATCGGCATTCGCGAGCGCCACATCAAAGCCACTCAATTTAATCCAAAGGGTGGTAAGAAAGATATTCACGTCGGTATCGATCTTTCCAATCTTAAGAAAGAAGGGAAATAATCATGGCTGAATATACCCCACGTTTGAAAGTCTTATACCAAGACAAAATCGTAAAAGACCTAGAAAAAGAGCTTAATATCAAGAACATCAACCAAGTTCCAAAGCTTGAAAAAGTGATCGTATCTTGTGGTGTTGGTAAAAAGCGTGAAGATAAGCACTACACTGAAACCGTAGCTCTTACTCTTGCTAAGATTACCGGTCAAGCTTCCACCTCTAGACTAGCAAAGAAATCTATTGCAACCTTCAAAATTCGTAAAGGTATGGGTGCCCCAGTTGGTTACCTCACTACTTTACGTAACGACAAGATGTATGAATTCGTTGACCGCTTCATTAACATTGCTTTGCCACACGTTCGTGACTTCCACGGCGTACCTAGCAAATCTTTTGATGAACAAGGCAACTACTCAGTTGGCCTTAAAGAGCAAACCGTTTTCCCAGAAATCACCTTCGAAGACGCATCTGTTCTTCACGGCCTTGAGATTACTTTCATCATCAAGAACGGTTCTAAAGAAGCTAGCCGTAAATTATTAGAGGCATTTGGTATGCCATTCGAGAAAAAGGAGAACAAATAACATGGCCAAAAAGTCTGCAGTACTCCGTGACCTCAAGCGTCAAAAAATGTACGATAAGTACAAAGCAAAGCGTGCTGAACTTAAAGCCGCTGGCGACCTCGAAGGTCTTCAGAAGCTACCAAAAAATTCCAGCCCAACTAGGTTAAAAAATCGTGATATGCTCGACGGTCGTCCACGCGGTTACATGCGCCGCTTCGGTCTCAGCCGTATTAGCTTCCGCGAAAAAGCAAGCAAGGGTGAAATCCCTGGTGTAACAAAGAGTAGCTGGTAGAAAGGATAAGATATGTCATTACAATCAACAGATCAAATTGCCGACCTTATCACTCGTATCCGCAATGCTATTCTCGTCAACAAAAACGAGATTGTTGTACCAACTTCTAAATTAAAGCTTGCTGTACTAGAAGGTCTCAAGAAAACCAAGTTTATCGCTGACTTCTCTATCGAAGAAGCAAAACCACGCAATTTCATCCACGTCTTGATCAATCAAGCTGACGAAATCGCTCGTATTAATGAAATCACTAAGGTCAGTAAGCCTGGTCGCCGTGTTTACACTTCCGCCGATGATCTTCCAAAGGTCAAATCCGGTCGTGGTGTTATCCTCGTCTCGACTTCTAAAGGTATCATGACTGGTGAGGAAGCTCGCAAGGCTCGCCTCGGGGGTGAAATCTTAGTCAAGGTTTGGTAATAAACTAAAAAAATAAGGTCAGAACTCCTGGCCTTATTTTTATGCTTCGATTTTAAAATAAATATCTATAAATAGAAAACACGTCTAAGTATAAAAAATAAAAAAATGCCCCCTCCGGATGGAAGGGGTAAATAAAAGGTTTCTTAACTAACGACAAACAGCCCAGAACATTACTGACGCATATTCTATATAACAATTCATTAAGGAATTGATCACAATAATACAGTATATGTCCCTGAATGGTAAATTAATGTAGTCTCGTAACATTAGCAAAATCGGTATTAATATCATCCAGATATAATTTAATCCTGAGAGTTTAACGTGATTCTTTTGTTCCATGTTTAAACAATCTATAAATGCCAAACCTTCATTACTTAAATTCACTAAAGTTAATACTACCAACAGATCCACATCACCTATATGATAATTATATCGAAGATAAAAGCAGAATAAAGTTAAGATCATGTATACCCCAATAATTACATATGTTTTGGTACCATAAATTGAGTTAGATTTTCTCAACTTAAACTGAAATAGGCAATCTTCTGCACAGATAAATACCGCTATTAATACAAACATAAGGAAGTTACTGACAATCTCATGTCCAGTATTCATACCAGAATCAAAAATTATGATTGTGTAGATGACGCTAGCATAGATTAATTTAAATAATAGAAGAAAACTTAGTGCTATTTGAGAAGAATCAAATAGATATTCTTCGAAGGCATCTTGCCCTGAATCAGTATCAGCTGTTGACTCATAGTTGTCTTCCCAAGGAGCGTAACTATAATACTCCTGCTTTTTCTTGTTCCATTTTTACCCCCTCTTTTCTAAAAACTTCAGTGCTTGTGATGTTAACAAAGTAACCTTAATGATAAATTACTTCACTAGCGCATGGATAGTAACTTTTATATTATACAATTTTATGTATTGGCTGTCAAACTTTCGATTTTTTGCTCTTTTATCTAAAACATATATAATAAAAATATGAGTAAAGTCAATGTATTGTTAGCTAATTCAGCTGGAGAGTTTAATGAGACTCAAAGTGATATCATAAACGCCATAAATGAAGTCGAAAGGTATACTTTTTCCAAGTTGAAAATTGATTGGGATATTGACCTGGTTGTAAATAACCGCATGGATTTTTTGGTAATTCCGGAAGATGGCGTGCGTGGATATACTTATGCAAGTGATTTTGTAGTTATTTTTTTAGATTTGAAAACAATGACAATTTCGCACCTTAAAGAGATGTTGACTCATGAACTTTGCCATGCTGCGCGTTGGGGAAAGAATGACGAATGGATGAATACATTGTTTGATGGGATAATTTCGGAAGGGGTTGCGACGTATTTTGGTACAGAATTTGCCAAAAATAATAGCGAGAAACAGTTCTTCACTAAAACTATACTAGAGCGCAGTGACGAGGAAAATGAGCGTATCTTAAATGAGCTTCGCGGAAATCTCGACGATAAAAATTACGACTACACTACGATTTTCTTTACGGGTAATGATAAATTGCCACGCTGGTCTGGCTACTCATTAGGATATTATTTGGTTAAGAATTATTTGGAGAAAACACACAAGACAATCGAAGAAGCTTTTGCTGATAAATATGAAGACTTTAGAATTGTGCTTTAGACTTTTATAAAAATACCCCCACCTTTCGGTGAGGGTTGGTGAAGCTTAAGTTCAAGGATTAGCGGCGATAATCCGGGCGATCGGACTTCATCATCCTATGCGCAAGCTGTGTGATCTCCCATTTGTCATTGATTTTAACTTTATGACAGTAGTAGTTCTTGCCGGTAATTTTCATTTCTTTGTCATTAATTAATTGAACCCGATATTCGTCACGTTTTTCTTGATTTTTTCTGATAATGGCCATCTTCCCCTCCTTGATAAACACAGAAGTAAACTTCGTTATGAAGTAAGTTGCATTAAACTGATTGTTTAACTGAATATTATTATACATTTTTAAATTTTTGTGTCAAAAAAATACCCCCCTCCGGATGGAAGGGGTGGTTAGGATTGGTTTGGATTATGACCAGAGACGCAGGTCTGATAAGATATCGCGAAACCATGTAAGCTTTCTTTTTTCGCGTCGCAAGGTGTATGGTTTGACTGGCTCGGGTAGTATTGGAGGTAAATCACTGAAAAGCTCTGGATAAACTATGGATATCTTGGTTCGAAATGCATAGTTAACCATTGTGCTAAAGATTAAAACCGGGATATCTTCTCTGCCAAAAGTAATTAGGAAGGAATCACCAAAACAGGCATCGACGACGAATTTAGAGGATCTTCTTCTTACGTGATTTTTGATAATTTGGCGTTTTTCCAGCGTCGTAAAATTGATACGACGAATATAGGCTGGAACGTCAAGCTGTTTAGAATATCGACGATTTTCGATTTTTAGCACATCTAGGTCTTGAAGAATTTCCAACTGGGTAGCAATCTTAAGCCCCTGAAAATGGAAGCCAGCAGGAATTTCTGCCTCATTAATTCGCTTAGTAATCAAGTCATTAATAATGGAGTAAATCGGTAAGTTAAGGGTCTTATTATCTGGATGGATGCCGTGTTTAATAGACCATGCATTGATTATTCTAATTTTGCCTGCCATGATGTCATCGTAGATTTGATTTTTACTGAGCAACATGGTATTCACCTCTCTTTCTGAAAGATGTAATGTCCTAACTTAAAGTGCATATTCGTTGGACGAGATACAGATTAATTTTAGCTTATATATTTGGTATTTTCAAATATAGGAAAATTTTCCAATCTATATTGCAAAAGCAATGAGTCAGTACGGTAAATTTGACAACCAAGGCGTAAAATTATACAATATAAAAGTTACTATCCATGGGTTAGTAAAGTAAATTATCATTAAAGTTACTTTGTTAACACCACAAACACTGAAATTCCTAAAAAAGGGGGATAAAAATGGAAAAAA
>CAUUKK010000052.1:0-4993 GCA_963545805.1 uncultured Candidatus Saccharibacteria bacterium | reverse complement strand
TTTTTTGCTAATTCATTAGCAAAACGAACAAGGTATTGTATATCTTCTACCGAGTGGGGGACACAAAGAAGCTTTGGTGTTATTTCTAAAATACTGGCATCCCTTGCGTAGTCAGCAAGAATCTCTGGTTTACTCGTAACCAGACCAGAAATTTTTGCATTCAGAAAATTAGTTATTTTATCCACTTCCCACCTTCTTTTGCTTTATTTTAGCATAAACAGTTCTAAATTACTATTTTTGTTAAAGGTTTTTGAGAAATTTTATTTTAAGACCACACCAGTATCACCAACTAAATCTTTGAGTGGGTCAATAAGATCGCTGGAGGCATCAATTCTAAATGGCATACGTAGCGGCTTTTTACCAGATTTATCTTTAAGTACTAGAATAATTTCCTGAAAACCAGGATTTTCATCACAGAGCTTACGAATTCTTGTCAGTTTCTCGGTATCTTCAGGATTTTCAATCAGGACAAAGAGTTTTTGAGATCTTGGATCAACGGGAGGAGTAATAACTCTAGTAATTACTTCCTCTGTGACTTGTTTTTCTTGGGAATTTTTCACTGAATCGATTTTATCTTTTTCAGTATTATTTGAGCTGCCTTCTTTTGTGGTTTGGTTACTAGACAACCTGGAGGCAATATTCTCTGGGACGATTGCTTTTTTACGTTTAAATTCTTTCTTGGGAGCTTCCTTTGGGTCCTCCATTTTAATCCCAGTAGACTGATAATTTTCGAGTTTTTCATCTGAAACTACAGAAAAGGAATCGGCAATAATTTTTACGTCGGAGGTCACGTTGCCATCTTTATCCCTAGCGTTAACTCGACCTGTAACTTTAATAATATTATCTACTACTAATTTTGATCCTTCCTGCTCATAGAGTGATGGAAAGACAATAAATTCAGTTTCAGCAGTCTTGCTTTCGATCTTGACGAAGGCCATTTTGGTGTTTGATTTTGTAAGAATCGTACGAATACCGGTAATAATACCACCCACAACAACTTGTTTACCATCATTTTCTGCAGTAACCATTGTAAACGGATGAGTATTTTCTTCAAAATAGAGGTCGTATTTATCTAGAGGATGAGCGGAAAGATAGAGTCCCATCAGGTCACGTTCCCAGAGTAGCTGCTCTTTTTCTGAGACCTTAGTAGGGGATTCCTGAAGGGTAGGTTCAGGAATTGCACCAGCATCACCCATGAGGCCAAAAAGATCAGTCTGACCAGAGGCACGATCTTTTTGAACTTTGCCTCCATAGGCCTGAATTTCTTCTAAGTTAAATAGTAGATCCGTGCGTGAAGCAAAGCGATCAAAAGCACCAGTTTTTATTGCAGATTCCCATGATTTTTTATTAAATTTCGTATTGTCGACGCGAGAGGCAAAATCACAAACAGACTTAAATGGACCGTTTTTGTCACGTTCAGGGATAACAATATCCTCAATCAAGGCCTTCCCCATACTTTTAATGGCTGCAAGACCAAAACGAATCGTTTTTTCGCCGCCAACAATACCAAAGTCGGCATAAGATTGATTGATATCTGGGCCAAGCACCTTAATACCCATTCTTTTACATTCTGCAATCTCAATCGCAAGTCGGTCGGTCCAACGCATGTCTGAGGTCATCAGTGCAGCCATAAAAGCGTCAGGGTAATGAGCCTTCAGATAAGCCGTCCAATAAGCAACCAGACCATAACACGCGGCGTGGGACTTATTGAAACAGTAATTAGCAAATTCGAGAAGCTGATTCCAAAAAGTTTCAGCCTGCTCTTCCGTGGCGCCACCAACTTCTTGAGCACCCTTAATGAACTCTGGTTTCACCTTATTCATTAGAGCCACTTTCTTCTTACCGACCGCCTTGCGCAGAGTATCGGCCTGACCGCCGGTAAAGCCGCACCATTCCTTAGAGATCTGCATGAACTGCTCCTGATAAATCAAGATTCCATAGGTGGATTTTAGGGCATTTTCAAGACCAGGGTGGAGATAAGTAATCGGCTCTTCACCATGTTTTCGACGAATGAATGAATCGATAAACTGCATCGGACCAGGACGATAGAGGGCAACCATAGCGATGATATCCTCGAAGCTGGAGGCTTTGAGATCTTTTAAATAGCGCTTCATACCAGCAGATTCAAGCTGAAAGACACCAGTAGTCTCGGCATTCTGAAGAAGTTGATAGGCAAGTGGATCATCGAGTGGAACGTTGTAAAGGTCGATATCGTCATGATAGACCTTGCGAATCATACGAAGGGCATTATTAATAACTGAGAGGTTAGAAAGCCCCAAGAAGTCCATCTTAAGAAGGCCTAGTTCCTCGACCTGCGTCGATGGATACTGAGTCGCTAAGGGACCTTTGGCGGAAACTTCAAGAGGAAGGAATTTTACGAGATCATCAGGAGCGATCACGATACCACAAGCGTGGACACCGTGGGAGCGAATAGTACCTTCAAGTTTTGAGGCATAATCAATCACCTGCTTGGCGACTGGATTATGCTCATATTCATATTTGAGGTCTGGAGTATTAACAATAGCATCAGTCAACTTAACATGATGGCCTTGAATGGGGTCTGGCACTAATTTAGCGATACGATCAGCTTCGGCGTAAGGGACTTCAAGGACACGAGCCACGTCGCGCACGGCGTTTTTAGCCATCATTTTACCAAAAGTAACAATATTGGCAACACGTTCCTTGCCGTACTTGTCGGTACAGTAGTCAATAACCTCATCACGGCGAGTATCCTGAATATCGGTATCAATATCTGGCATAGAGATACGATCAGGATTTAAGAAACGCTCGAAGAGCAGATCGTACTTCATAGGGTCCAACTCGGTAATACGTAAGGCGTAAGCTAGGATGGAGCCTGCGGCGGAGCCACGACCTGGGCCATAAATAATACGACGAGTCTTTCCCCACATGATAAAGTCTTGGACGATTAAGAAGTAGCCGTTATAACCCATTTTGTCGACAACGGCCAATTCATAATCAATACGTTCGAGAATTTTATCAGAGAGGAGTTTTCGACACTCTTCAATCGAGAGTTTTTCTGCTTCTTCCTGTGTGACGCCACCATAGCGGAAGGCGAGTCCACGAAAGACGAGCTTATCAAGATAACTTTTCTCGGAATCACCATCTGGAACTGGGAATTTGGGAATTAAGATTCGGCCGAGTTGAATTTCTGTACTACAACGCTCGGCAATCTTCCTTGTGTTTTTAATCGCTTCAGGATAGTCTTTACTCCAGCGATCAATAATTTCCTGTGGTGGAATGACGTGCAGCTGAAAGTCCTTCAAGGTCATACGATTAGGATCGGAGAGATTTGCGGCCGTACCGATACAGAGTAGAATTTCATGAGCATCCTGATCCTCGTGTTTGAGATAATGGCCATCGCAGGTTACCACTAGTGGTAGGCCAGTTTTTTTAGCGATTTTTTGCAAGCCACGGTTGATACGATCTTGCACATCCCAGTGGGTGGGAGAATCTGGATGACCATGATCCTGCATTTCAAGGTAGAAACGATCCTTATAGACTTTACTATACCAATCCACCAGTTTTTCAGCGCCCTCCATGTCGCCGTTTTTAAGACGCACGGAAATTTCGGAGCTTGCACAGCCTGAAAGACAAATAATCCCTTCGCTGTATTTTTCCATAATTTCGTGATCAATACGAGGTTTATAATACTTACCGTTAACCTCTGCCTCGGTAGCTAGGCGACAGAGATTCTCAAAGCCTTGATCATTCATCGAAAGAAGGGTGATATGATAACGAACCTTATCGTAGGCCGGATCACGATCAAGACGTGATCTTGCGGCAACATAGGCCTCAAGACCAAGGATAGGTTTAATCTCAGCAGCCTTGGCTTCTTTATACAACTCAATCAGGCTGGACATGGTACCATGATCGGTAACAGCAACCGCCTGCATTCCCTGTTCTTTAACATAACCGATTAAATCTGGAACCTTAGTAAGACCATCTAGTAAGCTATAGTGTGTGTGGTTATGTAGGTGCACAAAATCACTGGGGCCGATTTGATGATTTGGATCATCTAATTCACAACAAAAATCGTGATAAGCCTCTTCCTGGCTTTTTTGATCTGTGTTTACCTCACTTGCCATCTATGTTACACCTATTTTCCCGTTAAAATACTCTCTTCAAAAATAAATTGAAGAGAATATTTATATATTTATATAATATTAATTCTTTACTATTTTGCTTCTTCAGCTGCCTCTGCAACATCTTCGGCAACTTCTTCAACGACGCCTAGAATTTCATCTTCGGCAGTTTCTTTTTTCCTAAAGAATTTATCAAACATTTTTTGACCACCAACTTTGGTATCCTGATAGAGCTTCTGGCTGGTTTTTTTGGTTTCATCAAAGGCTTTCTTGCCCTGTTCTTTCAATTCTTGACGTGTTTCCTTGCCGGACTTTGGAGCGGTGAGAATACCTGCGACAAGACCAGCTGCTGCACCTAGGACTACGCCTAAGAAGAATTTGCTATTATCTTTTTTCATATTTGTACTCCTGTTTAATTTGTTTATTATATCTATTATAGTCGATTTTGAGCGAACAGTATAGGGGGCTAGTTCTTAGTTTTTAGTTCTTGGTTTTACGCTTTTAATTGGCGTTTTCGTGGTTTTGGTTGCTGTGCGTTTTACTGATTGTCGAGGTGTATCTTCTTCTTCAAACTCATCAAAATAGGATTTTTTAGGTTTACGATCAATTTTTAAGAGGTTGAATAACTTTCTGCCGATATATTCTGTGACGAACCCTTTAGCAAGTGGACCAACTGAAGTAAGATCCTTAATATTATCAGCCACATCATCTGCTTTATCAAATATAGACTGACCAGTTTGAACCATAATTTCAATTTCAGAAAGCAAACTAGTAAACTTAACCAGAAAAATAATGCCGACAATTAAAAAGATCAGTAGTGCAACTGATAAAAACATGACTAAGATCCATTCGGCAAGATTCATTTGTGACTCCATTTTTGATAACCTTTA
>CAUUKK010000051.1:0-5035 GCA_963545805.1 uncultured Candidatus Saccharibacteria bacterium | reverse complement strand
CCACAAAACCTTCCTCACGCGCCTGCTTTAAAGTTTTTTCCAAATAATCTTTGATTGGTTTTCTTACCCTAAAATAATCATCAATAAATTGCTTTGCCTCATAAAAATTCATCTCTGCAGAATCTGCTAAACCCTTTGGGCTCATACCATACAGTACACCAAAATTAATCACTTTAGCTGCTCGACGTTGCGCTTTTGAGACATCCTCCATCTTAATTCCAAACACTTCTGCAGCCGTTTTAGTGTGAATATCAATATTTTGTGCAAATGATTCAATTAACTTCTGGTCCCCCGCTAACGCAGCTGCTAATCGCAGTTCAAACTGTGCATAATCCGCAGACACAAAAACCTTGCCACTTTCCGCCACAAATCCTGCTCGAATCCGTTTCCCATCTTCAGATCTTACTGGAATATTTTGCAGATTAGGATTTACACTTGATAGTCTTCCAGTTGCAGTTACATTTTGGGTAAAAGTTGTATGAATACGCCCATCTTCTCCGGCAAGCTCAGGTAATGGCAAGATATAGGTTGAAAGCAACTTTGAAACCTCGCGATATTCCTTAATCATTTCAATCACCGGATGCTGCCCTTCTAATTTCTCAAGCTCACTTGCACCCGTCGAAAATCCTCGCGTCGTCTTCTTTATTCCCTTAGTCGGTAATGCTAAGTCCTCAAAAAGTACTTTCGATAATTGTATAGGTGAATTAACATTAAAATTCACTCCACATACTGAATAAATTTTTTGTTCAAGTTCCGTAACTTTCTCTGTAAACTCTTTTTTAAGCCCTTTAAAGTAGTCCCGATCAATCAAGACCCCAGTCTTCTCCATTTCATAAAGCACTGGAATTAATGGCAAATCATAATCAGTTAGTATCTGGTACAGCTTAGGCATCTTCGATAAAATTTCCATCTGTTCCGCATATTCAGCCTGTTCCGCTTCCGTATATTTACCTGCTAATATTCTCTCGCACGGATCTTCCAGCAGCAACGTAGCTTGATTATTATCCGTATTCTCCGTTCTCTTTAACGGGTTAATTAAAAAATCTGCTTGTTTCAAATCCCAAATTTTTCTATCCCCTGCCAAAATTACCTCTGCAAGCTCATCTGAAAGATGCATCTTCTCTTTTAAGTCACTGGCAACGATCATACCCTCCGGTATTTCAAACATTTTCTCCGCAAGCACCGCCTCCTCCACTACCTGCACAGAAGCATCACCACTTAGACCTGTTTCAACGCTCTTTATTTCCTGATTTTTTAGCCTATTCTGGTCTTCACCCAATTTTAATTCGTTTCGAAACTTTCTAATCAATGAGTTAAATTCTAGTTTTTTTAACGCCGCAATAATTCTCTCTGGCTCTATTACCAGATCCGCAACCTCATCAAGCTGCACCGGAGCATCTGTCAAGATTTTTGCAAGCTCATACGACATTTCGGCCGATTCTCTTCCCTCCTCCAGTTTCTTTTTTACTACTCCAGAAATCTCATTAATGTGTTCATACACCCCCCTCAAACTACCATATTCATTTAATAGCTTCACTGCCGTCTTTTCACCAACACCAGGCACGCCCGGAATATTATCCGAATTGTCCCCCTTAAGAGCTTTCAAATCCAAAAATTGACTCTTTAAAATACCATATTTTTTTTCAATTGCAGAAATATCTATCTCCTCAATATTAGAAAATCCCTTAATCAGTCTATACATCTTGGTATTTTCATCAACAATCTGCAACATATCGAGATCTGACGATACAATATAGGTCATATAGTCCCCCTCTTCATCTGCCTGTCTAGCTAGCGTCCCGATAATATCATCTGCCTCATACTCATCCGCCTCCAGAAACTCCCAGCCCAAGGCAAGAACTAACTCTTTTAATAGTGGGATTTGCGCAAAAAAGTCTTCCGGTGGTTTTGTTCTTCCAGCCTTATATTCTGGATAAATTGCTAGTCTTTTTGCTGTTGAGGTCTTCGCTTTATCCCACGCAACTACTACTTTCGTTGGTTGCAATTTTTTCACAATCTCTGTTGCAATTGTTGCAAAACCATACACTCCAGAAGTTGGCGTACCGTCCGATGTTGACAACGCCCCCATTGCAAAATATCCCCTATAAAATACACTCTTACCGTCAATAATTACCAATGTCTTCATCGTCTCACCTTAGTCTAGTTTTTTAATTAGAATTCAATTCGATCGAGAATCACATCTACATCATCATGCAGCTTAGCTACGCTTTCATCATTAAGCACATAGTAATCTGCCATTGCAATTGGGCCACCCTTCTCTAAATTCTCCACCTCAGATCTATCACGTTCTTGAATTTCTTTTGTATTGAATGGCCTCTCTGGTCTTTTTCCAACCCTAAAATGTCTCAGGGCCTTTGGCACTACAACCGCCAACACTGTTAATTGACCTGGAAATTCCTTTTTTAAAATCTTATATTCAGTCCATGAATAAAGACCATCTAGTACAATCCGCTTTTGACCGGCATTAATTAGGTTTTTTGCCTCCTCAATCACTTGTTTCACCACCCAATCTTTGCCTTCGGTCTCCCGAATCATCTCCCTGAATCGCTTTTCACTTTCTCCGTCTGCAGTAATTTCGATCCCTCGTCGCTTCATCTCTTTATAAATCATTCCCCCAAAATACACTTTAGGAAAACCTTTTTCAGTCAAATAATCTACTACTACCGATTTTCCAGATCCACTCATCCCCACAACTGCTATGATTTTTATATTGCCATCATTCATCATCTTTTCCTCTTATTTTCTCTATATTACTCTATTTCTTCTCTTTTGACTATTTTGCAAATTTTCGAAAAAAGTTCACAAAATCCGCTCTCTCTTGTGTTTGCCTCATATAAATCAAAATCGATCTCCCCTTCTCGTCTCTCAAACTGCCATCCATCTCCGCATCCACCATAAAAGTTGTACGGTTTTTAAAACTCAAAAAAATTAATAAATTTTTTATTAAGCTCTCACTTCTATCATAAATCTGGAAAACGTCTGAAAACCACCCATGCTTACCCTTAAATACATTCTGCTTAGAAAATACATATATATCCGAATAACTATTTAGTTCAGCATCCACCTTCACAATCACAATCACTCCAGTTTGCCAGTTATAACCTATTACCAGGTTTGAATAAATTGCTGTGGTTAAATTTTGTGTATATATCCCATAATTAGATTCAACCTCTCTTTCTTCACTAATCGAGTCGGTATGATATCCAGCCACTAATTTAAAGCCTTCCGGGGAAATTAATTGTTCAGCAATGTGTACACCATTTTTGTCCACAACCTCTTTTTGTGACACTTCAATATTATATTGCTCAATTGCCACCAAAAAAATTCTTGCCATCCTTTCTCTGTTGCGTTTTATTAATTCAATATTCCAATTCTTTTCTCTTTGCCCAAAAAAGCTCTTCATCCATTCAGAAAATCCACCTCTACCAGTTCTAATTCCAAGCTGTACCATTATCTATAATCATACCATGCCTAATTTTAAATTAGAACTTGCTATAATATTAATATGATTTATGATATTGCAATTATTGGTGCCGGTACCGCTGGTATGACCGCCGCCCTCTACGCTCTTCGCGCAAATAAAACTGTTCTTTTGCTGGAGTCCACTATTTATGGTGGCCAAATCATTCAATCTCCCCTTGTAGAAAACTACCCTGGTCTCCCTAATGTATCTGGCCAAGATTTTGCTTCTCATTTATATCAGCAACTTCAGGCTTTAAACCAAAAAATCACCTATCAAACCGTTCTTAACCTAGACTATGTAGATTCTCTTTATTCCATTCACACCAAAAATCAACAATATCATGCCAAAACAGTTATTTTGGCAACTGGGACCACGCGCCGCAAACTTAATCTCCCAGAAGAAGATCAACTTTTAGGTCGTGGCATCGCCATTTGCGCCACCTGTGATGGTCCACTTTATAAAAATCAAACTGTCGCCGTTGTTGGTGGAGGTAATTCCGCCGTTCTTTCTGCCCTCTACTTAGCGGATCTTTGTCAGAAAGTTTATCTCATACACCGTTCCGATCTTTTTCGTACCGAAGAACTTCTCTTTGACAAGCTAAAACTTCGCAAAAATGTAACCATTCTTACCAACAATGAGATCAACTCACTAAAATCTTCCGACCACTTTCTCACGGCAGTTGATCTTAAAAATGATTTACCAAAAGATGTCCAACAAGACCCCTCACTCCCTCGTACTCTTAAAATTCAAGGTCTCTTTGTTGAAATTGGCCGCATTTTCCCAAGTACTGATCTTCTAAAGAACCTAGGTCAAAACCACAATTTAGTTACGGACTCTTCTGGTTTCCCAATTACCGATGATAATTGCGCTACAACTTTGCCGGGCTTCTATGTTGCCGGAGATTGTCGCTCTAAAGCCACTCGCCAACTAGTTACCGCTACCGCCGATGGCGCGCTTAGCGCTACTTCTGCTATTAATTTTTTAAACTAAAAAAATGGAGCCATTGACAGGGATCGAACCTGCGACCTGCTCGTTACGAATGAGCTGCTCTACCAACTGAGCTACAATGGCACCTGATTAGATTATATCATGAAACATTTCCTAGCCCAACGAAAACCCCACCTAAGCCCAGCACTCTCTCCTGAGGATAAACTAAAACAGTCTCAGATTGCCGCACTTACTAGTCGCCCATTTGCACATCGTGGTGTACATGGCTTCCTTAATCCATCAACCTATCAAAAATACCCTAATGTTCCATCTCCTCATCAACCCTACCTTTTCATCCCCGAAAACACCCTTGCCTCCTTTCAACTTGCTATTCAAAATCAACTAGCCATTGAACTTGACCTTCACTATACGAACGATCGTCACCTTGTTATTTTTCACGACAACAACACTTATCGACTTACTCAAGTCTCTCAAAAAATTAAACATAGTACCCTAGCTAGTATTCAAGAACTCCAGCTTCTTTCTCCCTCCAAGCATTCAAAAAATCCTTTCCCCAAAGAATATATCTCTAGGATCCCCACACTAGAATCTGCACTTCAACTT
>CAUUKK010000050.1:0-5038 GCA_963545805.1 uncultured Candidatus Saccharibacteria bacterium | reverse complement strand
ACTGCTTATGCTGACGAGCTTTTAGACGAAATTGATCAACTCGACTGGCCCGAAAAAATCAAAACTATGCAGAAAAACTGGATTGGACGATCAGAAGGCGCCAATGTGAAATTTAAAGTCAAAGACCAAGAAGATACTATCGATATCTTTACCACTCGCCTTGACACTATTTGTGGCGCAACATTTTTGGTGCTTGCACCTGAACATCCAAAAATTCCTGATTTAATTACCAAAGATACAGAAGAAGAAGTAAAAAACTACTGTGCTGCCGCTATTAAGAAATCGGAAATTGAACGTCAAGAAAACAAAGAGAAGACCGGGGTCTTTACTGGTAGCTTCGCTATTAATCCAGTCACTAAAGAAGAAATCCCAATCTGGATTTCAGATTATGTTTTGATTAATTATGGCGATGGTGCTGTCATGGCAGTACCTGGTCATGATGAACGTGATTTTGCCTTTGCCTCAAAATATCAGTTGGAAATCAAAACAGTGGTTAAGCCAGATGAGTTAAATAATCAATCTGAAACTCAGGATGGTGACACTCTGCAATGCTTCCACGATCGAGGTATTCTAGTAAATTCAGGAAAATATGATAATTTAACCTCTAAAGAGGCTGAAAGTCAAATTCTATCAGACCTTGGAGAAGCTGTTGCTAATAAAAAAGTCACTTATCGTATGCGCGATTGGCTTATTTCACGTCAACGATACTGGGGTTGCCCAATTCCCATCGCCTATGATAAGAATGGCCAACCACATGCTATTCCTGAGGATCAATTACCAGTTGTCTTACCTGAGGTATCAGATTACCGTCCAGATAAAACTGGCCGTTCTGCATTAGCCAAAGCTGAAGATTGGCTAAAAGTCACTATTGATGGCGAGGAGATGATTCGAGAAACCGACACACTAGATGGTTACGCCTGTTCCTCCTGGTATCTTTGGCGCTACGCGTCACCTCATGCTACTTCCGTAGCTTGGGAGCAAGATGCTGTTAAATACTGGGAGCCTCTCGATATTTATTGCGGTGCCGACCACGCTGTTGCACATCTGCTCTATATCCGTTTCTGGTGTAAATTCTTTGCCGATCAAGGCTACTTACCATTCAGAGAACCAGTCAAAAAACTTCTTTATAACGGCTATATTAATGCACCAGATGGTAAAAAAATGTCAAAATCAAAAGGTAATGTAATTGACCCTCTCGATGTAATCGACTCTGGTTACGGTGCAGATACCTTAAGGACCTACGAGCTCTTCATTGGCCCTTATAATGAAGATGCAGCCTGGAGCACTACGGCAATTGGTGGAGTCTACCGCTTCCTTAATCGTTGTTTCAATCTCGCCATTAATCAACAAAATGACCGCCTCCCGTCTGGCACTCCTACTCAACTTATACGACACAAAACAATCAAAAAAGTTACAGAAGATATCGCAAATACTAACTTTAATACTGCGGTAGCTGCCTTAATGGAATACGTTAATGAACTTTACAAGACTGGTACTTCGACCGAAGATGTTATTATTCTAGCTAAGCTACTTAAGCCTTTTGCCCCTCACTTAGCATCTGAAATTCTAGAAAAAGAAGAAGCTAATGACAAATGGCCTGAATATAACGAAGCTTATTTAGTCTCAGATACCGTGCAGCTTATTGTACAGGTTAATGGCAAGGTTCGCGCTAAGTTAGAAATTAATTCCGATAATCTTGCAGATCAAGAAAAACTTAAAGAACTCGCCTTGTCGCAAGAAAACGTCAAAAAATACTTAAATGGCGAGCCAAAAAAGATAATTGTACCAAAGGGCGCAAAGCTGATCAATATCGTAGCTTAACCCCTCAAAATTCTCAAAACTCCACTTGAAAAATCATGATTTTTTGTATATAATAACCTAAATTATTGTCAATATACTAATAAGGAGCATTTAATGCCTGAACCTAAAAAGCAAAGCAGCCCAAGAAAGACTGGTCTTCGCCGAAGCCACCTACGTCTTGTATTAGCTCGTGCTGTTAATAAGAAATCACCAGTTAAGGCTTTTGAAACAGCCAAGAAGACCCCTAATCTAAAGGTCAAAACCCCAAGAACTGCTAAAGTTTCAAATAACACAAAGAAAAGCGAAAAATAATGGCAAGTAATCGGCACCTCGGTAGAATCATTGCATTACAAAGCTTGTATGAATACGAGTTTAGAGCAAAGGCGGGCGATGCTACAGCCGAAATCCAGTCTATCATCGCTAAAAATATTGAACCATATTCCAAGGCACTCGGAGATACTGAATTTGTCTTCGGTCTTGCCAACGGTGTTGTAGAAAATCAAGCTAAACTTGATCGTGAATTGCAACCCTTGGCTCCAGAATGGCCTTTAGAAACCATCGCAGCCATCGATCGTAATATTTTACGCATCGGTCTTTATGAACTTGAAATAAGAGTTGTTCCACCAAAAGTAGTTATCAACGAAGCTGTTGAGCTAGCAAAAGCTTTTGGTTCTGATAATTCATCCAAGTTTATTAATGGTGTCTTAGGCACAGCCTTCAAGCAACTTGGATTGAATAATGAAGAGGGAGAACATGAAGGATCAAAATCGCAAGTTGAGTCCCAAACTAACGCTTCCGAACAATAAATCAAATAAACCAAAAGATTTCTCAAACCGTAATACTAATACTAGATCACGTTCACGTATTCGTCCGTTAAAAACTGAGCGCAGTCAAACTCTTGATCAAAAAACCTTCAAGAAGAAGCCAGCAATCAAGGAAATTGTCAGAGAACCAACCTCAGGCGGCATAGTCTTTCGTTTTAATGAAAAGAAAAACGATATTGAGATTCTACTTATCCAAGATTCCAAGAACCGTTGGACTATCCCCAAGGGACATATTGAAACGGGTGAAACCGCAAAGCAGACCGCCATTCGCGAGATCGGTGAAGAAGCAGGCCTAAACCATATTAAAGTTTTGTCCTGGCTTGGCAAGATACATTTTAAGTATCGCCGTGTCGATAAGCTTGTCCTTATGACCACCCAGATCTATCTAGTTCGCGCTCTTGACGGAAAAGAACGCCCAACTAAAGAAAAGTGGATGAATGGTATTAAGTGGTTTAGCTTCCGTGACGCTCTAAATGCAATTGAGTACGATGATATCGAAAAACTTATGCTCATTGCTAAAAAACGTATTCGCGCTGGAGACTTACAATAATTAACATTCGGGATTTCATCAGGTACTAGACTCTTCTCTAGTACCAAAGTGAGTTCCAGAAAGGAAAACATGGATAATTATCTAAAAAAATACAACATTGATCTAGCAACCATCAAAAAACACATCAGCGAGGCGTCAGTCAAAAAGAAGAATATCGACGATCGTCTGCCAGAAACCTACACCAAAGACGTACTTGACGAATATAACAATTTCGCTGAAGAGAAAATCGGCATCAAATTTAACGATATTACACTTTTTATTACCGCTCTTACTCATCGTAGCTTTGTCAATGAACATAAAAAATCTATCGTCGAACATAATGAGCGTCTAGAGTTTCTTGGCGATGCACTTCTAGAACTTGTCGTTTCGGATTTTCTATATCAGAATTTTCATGAGCCAGAAGGAATTATGACTGCCTGGCGCTCTGCTCTCGTGCGCACTGAATCAATCGGTGCTGCCTCCGAGAAAATCGGTTATGTTTCACTAATTCGTCTTTCAAAAGGTGAAAAACTAGGCAGCAGTCGTACTCACGCCTCCATCATTGCCGACTGTTTTGAAGCCGTTACTGGCGCTATTTACCTTGACCAAGGTTTTGATGCCGCCAAAGATTTTATTTATCAATATATTATCTGTAAAATGGACGATGTCATTCTTTCTGAATCCTGGCGCGACGCTAAGAGCTATCTGCAAGAATTAGCTCAAAAATTTGAAGGCAGCACTCCTCAATATCATGTCGTTAAAGAAGAGGGGCCTGATCATGACCGCATCTTCACTATTAATGTCGTAGTTGCGGGACATATCAGAGGTACTGGGATCGGCCACAGTAAGCAGGAGGCTCAATCCGCCGCCGCAGCTGAGGGAATTAAATACTATAAAAAACAGTCAACTGATCAAAGTCTCGTCACTGGTAAATTATCTTTGATTAAATAAAGCAGCTGATCCGAAAGGATCAGTTGTTTTTGATCCAATTTAGCCAAGAAGAGGATTCCTCTTATGTTTTGAAATATCTTGAAATTATGTTAAAATATCCTCTAAAGTCAATGGCTTTGCACTTTAAGAAAGGGGAGAAAAAAATGGAAGCAAAAAAAATAAATATAAGCCAAATAGAAAGCGTCATCAGATATTATGTACTGATGGCAAAATGGCTTTATGAACTGGGGGATTTTGCTAGAACAAAATATCTCCAGATGAATCTAGAAAAACAAAATACCTCACGCCCACATAGCGACTATCAGCGCCTGTTAGAAAAATACTATAACGGCAGTGAGGAAGAATTAAAGAATGCTGTTTTCATAAAGTCTGAAAACAGTCAGAAGATATTAAAAGAATTGCTCAGTCTGTCGAGACAAATTGGGATTGAGCAGTATTTTGATAAGATTGACCCCCGAACAGGGAAGCGTCAATTAATCATGGGGCAGGATGATGGCTTGATAGTTCAAAATTTCTGCACCATTTACAGTAAAACAACTTACGGGTCAAAACTGAGGCGAAAAAACACAAAGGATATCGTTAAGAATATCCTAATCGATTTCGCAAATATCAAGGAAGATAAAATATCTTCCATCGACCGTGAGTATGTCGACAGTTTCTTTACTGACGATAAAGTCAAAGAATTGTCGAGAGAAATTTATTTAGGAGTAACTGGGGGGGTAGAGAGTTCTATCAAAAGTATTATTGCAGCCGATAAAGTACTGCCTTTTATTGTGAGAGTGAAGACACTCTACTCCCTTGAAAATAACTTTCAACACCTGATAAGGGCGATGAAAGTGTCATAGATATAGGCCTCCATTTTGGAGGCTTTTTAAATTCATCTGATCCTTGAAAAAAACTTTAAAATAGTTTAAAATAATAATATTATATTAAT
>CAUUKK010000049.1:0-5086 GCA_963545805.1 uncultured Candidatus Saccharibacteria bacterium | reverse complement strand
GACGGAACGACGGTGGGGGCTGGCTGGGTTGGTTTTTTATTTAAAGAACCAAGAATAGATGAAAAATTTGATGCAATCATTATTATTATTTTAGCATTAAAAAGCGTTTACGATTTGTTGAAATTGATTTCCGCGATCACTAAAATCCTTAAACATGTCAAAGCTGGCGGCTCCAGGACTCATTAGAACAATGGCTGGTTTTGCGGTTTGGTTGTTGAGAGCCTCTCTGGTAGATGGAATACAGAGGTCATAATTCGATTCGAGATCAGCGGCGTATTTTTCGGCGTAGTTTTTGGCGTATTCTACGGCATCCTCGAGCGAATCGGCTAGAATAAATTTATCGGGATCTTCTCCTTCTGCTAACATGAAACGTGTTTCGCCGATTAAGATGATTTTCTTGAGATTTTTGGCACTAAAGAAGCGTTCTTTCATAGCTGTTAAATCGAGATGTCGATCTTTGCCGCCGGCAATAAGAATAGTGGGATAATCTTCAAAAGCTTTGATGGCGACGTCGGCAGCAGGAAAAGCTGAAGAGTAGTTATCATCATAGTAGCGTACATGATTTAATTCGCGGACAAATTGAATGCGGTGAGGTAATCCTACAAAAGTAGCGAGGCCATGGGCTATTTTTTGATAGATTGCTTGATTACTATTGCTAAAAAGTTCATCTAGAGATAGGTTCAAGATGCTGAGTACTGCCAAGATGGCCGCCTCGGCGTTCTCACGGTTGTGCTCACCTGGAATTTTTAAATAATCAAGGAGGTTTTTAAGTTCTGCTTGATACTTAACGATGGGATAGGTGTTTTTTTGACCAGCACTTTTCTGGCCGATTTTTACACTATCATCATTGTTCTTGTAGTAAATACAATAATCTGAGGCTGTTTGATGTTTTACGATATTTGATTTAGCGGCTAGATAATCGTCAAAACCGCGGTGCCGATCGAGGTGGTCTGGTTCAATACGTAAAACTACGGCAACATGAGGAGATTTTCGGAGATCCCAGCATTGAAAACTACTCATCTCATAAACGACTAAATCTTTTTCAGTGATTTTGTCTAGCTCGAGGATGGCTGGTGTGCCAATATTGCCGACAAGATGGATATTGTCGAAACGTTCCGGAAATTGACGGAGCAGATTTGTGATAATGGAGCAGGTAGTTCCCTTCCCTTTGGTACCGGTAACGCCGATGATCGGTGCTTTGCAATTTTCAAAGAAATAGTTGGTAATTGAGGTCCAATTCTGGGATTTACCACGCTGCTCTGGTTCTAAAACAAATTGAGGATGAACGGAGGGGCTACGAAAAACGAGATCAAAATTCTCTAAGTGAAAATCTGGAATTTGATGATCCTCGAAATGGTCAAAAAAAGTAAAATGATTGGGACTAGCTTCTGATGAGTGGGTCTTAAAATACGCTTCTACGGCTTGCCCCTCAAGTCCATGACCTAAAATTGCAATATTCATAGCTCTATTATACTTGGTTTTTAATGGTTTTAAAAATTAAGCGATTCAGCAAGCTGGTTGATGACGGATTTTTCAACAGAGCCAACGGTCACAAAAGCGTGTATGCCGGAGCCAGCAAATTCTCTAGCTAACTCAACAATGGATGGTTTGTTGATCTCTTTAATGATTTGGGGGAAATCATCGTAGAGTTCAAATTTTTCGGTCATAAAATAATCATCAGTATAGTAGTCAGAGATTTGACTGACGGTCTGTGCTCCCATCTGATAGCGTCCCTGGGCGTAGGTTTTAACAGCTTCAATTTCTTCGTCAGAAATTTCACCATTGAGGGCTTTTACCATTTCAATTTGAATAAGGGAGAAAAGTTCGTCAGCAGTCTCAAGATTTACTTCGCCATCAAAGTCCCAAGATGAGTAATGTTTACTGCTATTGATGCCACTACCCATTCCATAAACAAGGCCACGTTTTCTGGCTTGGCCAAAAATACGACTGCTCATGGTGCCATTGAGAATATGATTGAGTGCACCCATGGCTTGAGTTTCTTGGCTAGATAATCGTCTCGGGGTAACCATAGAAAAACCAAATGTGATATTACTGGCATCCTTTCTTTTTACGAGAATGGCTGGAGAAGAGTGTAGTTTATCTTTGGGGATTTCAAAACGCTTACCTTCTTTGAGGTCCCAATCTTCAAGATTACGCAGAATGTCCTTTTTACGATGCTTAATTTGCCCAGCAATAATAAAACGCATATTTTTTGCGGTATGAGTGCGACGATAATGTTCGCGAATATCTTTGAGCTCGATATTATTGATCGTAGCAAGACGTTCTTTGAGGTTAGGGACTTCTTCACCGATAGCCTTTTGAAGTCTTGGCCACAGAAGCCTGGCATAATCATTCATATAGCCGGTCAATTCGGCTTTAACATTGCCTTTTTCGCTTCTAAGTTCATCTTCATTAAATTTTGGTGAAGTAATGGCGATGCGCTCTAGGTTTAAGATGCGTTCCCATTCAAAATCAGCACATTCGGCTTCATAACAGACGGAATAATCTGAGGTCCAGGCATTGTGATAAGCGCCATTTTTAGTGAAGTCGGCTTCATAGGCTTGTTCGTCAGGAAAGACGGAGTTAGCGCCAAAACTGAGGTGCTCAACAACGTGGGCAATCTCGTAGAGGTCCGGGGTTTTAGCGAAACGCATGCCGCCACGGAATTGAACCTTAATATTCATCACGGAAGCACCGGGGACATCAATAAGAAGTCCTCTCGCGCCGTTTTTTAGCTCGATTTCTTCAACAAAATGTTTCATGATTAGTGCTTGTTATGCTTCTTGTTCTGACGCTGTTTCTTTTTTGATTTACGAGCAGCATTACGTTCTTGGTTGAGATTTGTTTTACTACTTGAACCGGTCTTAAATTCATTATCAAGATTTTTAACACCAGATTCAATAGTGTTTACACCCTTATTAGTGGCGGATTCAGCCATTTGGGTGAGTTCGGTGTCATATTCTTCTCCATCAACTACGTCGGTAGCAATAGCTTCTTGTTTAGTAATACTGAGAAGAATCTTGAGAACTTCTTCACGTAGATTCTTCTGCAAGCCTTCGAAGAGTTTTTGTGACTCGGTGCGATATTCAACTAGCGGATCTCTTTGACCGATTGATCGCCAGTGAATGCCTTCACGAAGATGTTGCATATTCTCAAGATGTTGCATCCAGAGGGCGTCGAGTACCTTGAGGTAGACTTCGCGTTCAATGCGACGCATAACATCTGACCCAAAATCTAATTCTTGAGAAGCGTAAGCCTCGCTGACTGCCGTAAGGGCAAGCTTGGCACGATCTGCGGATTTACGCATTTGACCAATTGTTTCAACAAGTTCTGGGTCAATATTGAATACTTGGAGGAAATTCTGTTTGAATTTCTTGTTAACGCGAGAACTTTCGATGGTGAGATCTTCGGTAGCCTCCTTCATGAGACGCTTGATTTCTTGGGAGATATTTTCTCCTTCAAGAATTTTGCGACGCATAAGATAGACGACTCGACGATGGCGATTAATAACATTGTCGTATTGAACGACGTTTTTACGAGAATCAAAGTTAAAACCTTCAATGCGACGCTGTGCGGCTTCTAGATTTCGCGTAACTGCGCGATTCTGGATTGGAGTGTCTTCGTCAAGACCAACATAGCGAAGGATGTTGCCAAGTTGCATGCCTTGGAAGATGCGCATGAGATCGTCTTCGCAAGAGACGAAGAATTGAGTGATGCCTGGATCTCCCTGACGACCACCACGACCACGGAGCTGATTGTCGACACGGCGTGAATCATGTCTTTCAGAACCAATCACGACAAGGCCACCCAGTTTCTTAACCTCATCAGAAAGTTTAATATCTGTACCACGTCCGGCCATATTAGTGGCAAGGGTGATTGCTCCCCTTTCGCCGGCCTTTGCAATAATAGCAGCCTCACGCTCATTATTTTTGGCGTTTAATATTTCATACTTCAATCCAACCTCATCAAGATGTTTGGCGATTAATTCGTTTTTAACGATGCTTGCGGAACCTACGAGGATAGGTAATCCTTTGGCGTGATATTCCTGAATTGCATTAATGATGGCGCGGATTTTTCCAGCTTCAGTGCGGAAGATTAGATCGTCTTTATCGATACGGATAATAGGTCGGTTTGGTGGAATCTGAATAACATCAAGAGCATAAATCTGCTGGAATTCTTCAGCTTCGGTAAAGGCAGTACCGGTCATGCCGGAAAGCTTACGATAGAGGCGGAAGAAATTCTGGAAGGAGATGGTGGCGAGGGTCATGGACTCTTCTTTAACTACTACGCCTTCTTTAGCTTCGATTGCCTGATGAAGGCCTTCATTGTAACGACGGCCATGCATGAGACGACCGGTGTGTTCGTCAACGATGATGACTTCGCCTGAGTTAGTCACGACATAGTCGCGATCACGCTGAAAGACAACTTGGGCGCGAAGAGCTTGATCGAGATGATAGACAAGACGAGAGTTTTCGGCCGAATAAAGATTTTCAACACCAAGCAGGCGTTGGACTTTTTCGATTCCCTGGTCTGTGAGAGTGACAGATTTGTGTTTTTCATCAAGTACATAATCTGAAGAGTCGAGTTTAGCAACGACTTTTGCAAATTGATAATAGGAGTCTGGATTATCACCTGCAGGAGCAGAAATAATGAGAGGGGTGCGAGCCTCATCGATGAGAATGGAGTCAACCTCATCGACAATGGCAAAGTTTAATTCACGTTGCCTAAGGAAATCAACCTCATTGACCATGTTGTCGCGTAGATAATCAAAGCCAAATTCGTTATTGGTACCATAAGTAACATCAGCGACATAAGCTTCTTTTCTTGTACAAGGCTTAAGATGCTGCATGCGTTCGTCATCGTGGTCTTCGTTGATGTATTCTGGATCATAAAGGAAGCTGGCGTCGGCAATAATTACGCCGATACTAAGTCCAAGAAAGTGATAGACTGGAGCATTCCAACCGGCATCACGTTGTGCGAGGTAGTCGTTAACGGTGACTACGTGAACGCCGCGTCCGGTTAAGGCATTAAGATAGGATGGGAGGAGCGCCACAAGGGTTTTACCTTCACCGGTTTTCATTTCAGC